>JBAZGB010000038.1:0-26637 GCA_041653135.1 Eubacteriales bacterium
ATCGCCGCGGATGATACAGTTCAACCGTAAATCAAGTAATTCCTGAATTCTCGCGCCTGTTTCATAAGCAAAGATCATAAAAAAACGGTCACGCCTGCCAAGCCTTGTTGTCATGTCGGGCAATGAGAATAAAAGTTTCAGCTGTTCCTGTGTCAGATACTCAACACACGGCCGCTTAAAGCCCTTGAATGCGTGGATGCTGGCAACATCAAGATATACCGGCATCAGCTCCATGTCTTCCTCACTACAGTATTTCAGGAAGGATTTAATGGCCGACAGCCTCAAGTTAAGTGTCTGCACGGAATTCTTCTGGGTGTTCTTAATCCACATCAGGAAATCATAAATGCCGCTCCTTGAAAAACAGGAAAAATCCATCCGTTCAAAGCTGATGCCTTTTTCCTCACGCAGATAATTCCGTAGAAGATTTAATGATTGCCGGTAGGATCTGGCTGTCTTGTCGCTGAAGTTCCTTTTTGTTATGAGATAATCGGTCAGAAAGTCACGTAGCAACCGGTAAAAATGCATTTCATTCCTCTTCATGATGCACCTCCGGCAGGATGTCATCATTTACTGAAGAAAGCCGCTGTTCCATTTCAGGGTAAAAATCTTCCACAAGGGAAAGATAATAATCCGTATCAGCATAGTTGGAGTGCCCCATATATTCGCTCAAGTAAGGATAAAGGGCGTTAATATCATGACCTTCCTTTACCCACTGATTCAGCCGGTGAACAGCGTACCCATGCCTAAAATCATGAACTCTTGCTGGATTTCCTGTAATTGCGCCAGATTCAGGCAGTTTATCCCAGAACTCATGGAACCAGTAGTCGAGCGTTGATTTGTTAAAACAGTTTCCTTCCTTGTTGGGGAAAAACACTCGTCTGTGCGGAAAATGACCGGTATGACATACTTCCTGGTCGGAGAAAACGGTGAAGGAGGGCAGTGGTCAATGGCATTGAAAAAGGATTTCAACTCGGCGGCTGTATAAATATGGGCTTCATACTTAACCTGCTTATCCGGGATGTGACCGGGAATGATATAAACATCGTATCCAAGCCCTTTCATGTATTTGCCAAGCTGCCTTACCGGAGTAACCCTTCTTAAAAGGCCGTTTGGATGCTCTCCAGGTTTTGAATGAATCCAGGCAGAGCACATTTCCCGTGTGATTGTGCTTTCTCCTGGGAACTTCTCAGCCGCAAGTAAATCAAAGTGATAAAGTATTCGGGCTGAAGACTGGTAAGGATAACCCGATGCACGTTTCTGGCTGATAAAATCTTTAATGCAGGTGCCAAGGAGGCTTTTAAATGTATAATCGGTCATCAAAGAACACCTTCCCTCCATGAAACCCTGCCTGTGACGGATAGATTAAGCGCGCACATCCGGAGCATGGATTCCTCCATGGACAGATAAGGCTTGCCAGATTCCTTTGAGGTGTGTCCAAGTACATCGGTAATGACCTGGTGAGGCACTTTGGCAGCCAGAAGTTTATGTACCATGGAATACCGAAAAAGGTGCACGCCCGTAGCAGTACCGTTTACCGGTTTAATCCCCATGCCGCCAAGTAACTTGGAACAGATTGAGTAAACTGAAGTCAGTTTTTTATGAGGCGCCTGTTTCCGTAAGAATATATATGGGTAATGATCAGTTCGTTTCGGTCTCTCATTCCGGATGTAATCCATCAGTGCGTTGCCTACATCCGTGAGCAATGGCAGTACGAGAGGTACGCCAGTCTTTTTCTGGATCAGCCTGATTTTATCATTTCGCCAGTCAATCGCCTGAAAAGTGAGATTGCAGATATCACAATCACGTAATCCCAGACGCATGGCAAGAAGGATTACTGCTTTTGTGCGTTTAGACTCTTTAGCCAACTGTGCAACCAGTTCTGTCTGATCTTTTTCAGAAATATATGCGGCAACCGAGCCCCGCTGTACAAAGCCTCCCATTACAATGCCGGACAAATCCTTTCTGATCAGGCCGGCTGTATGAAAGAACGCCAACAGTGAACGCAGGATTGGAAGTATGGTTGCCATGCTCCGTCTATTGCAGATGCCTGCAAACTTTGTAATGACAAGATGGATCTTTTCGGGCGAAAGAGACAATACATCTTCCGGTGTTTCTATCCCGGTGAACTCCACGGTTTTTCGGAATACATAATCGTGCAGGACGATCGTGGATTTACTGAGATTGCGCTGTTCCAGCGACTCGATTAAGGTATCTCATTTCAATCTCAGCCTTGACAATGAGGCGATCAATACGCACTTCTGCTGCTACCGGGAACTCCCGACCCTGAAAAAACTCATGGACCTCTGCATCATCCGGCATGGGTGACTCGTTGAACAGCATGCCGTGTTCATCTCGAGATTTTGTACATGCTAATGCGTCAACCAGTCTTGCGCAGCGAACATGCATTGCGTGGCGTTCCTGTGAACCATTGTCGTCTCTAATGAATGTATCATACAGCTTAGCGCATGGTTCCGTAATGCCAAGTGAATTAGCACACTTTAGCATCTGGTTGAAGTAACGACGTCTGGACTCCCAAGTTTCATTGGCAAGTTCAAATTTCAACTGCTGCAAAATGGTATTGATGACAGTTTCCAGTTTTGTCATATGTTATCCTCCTTCAGACCTATATCAGGCTGTCTAAAGGATAACAGGATTATTATCTTCAATTTTATGCTTTTGTCTGGCTGTATTCTTAAGCAGTTCTGTTGATTTTGAGGATAATGTGGTTTTGAAGATAATGCTTGGGCTTGCGAATTTGTGTGGGTATGATTGCAGTGGAGTAGTGGTTCGCCAATGCCTCGTATGCTTCATTGAGGATAATATCGCCCTCACGGGGATGCTTGACCACGCCGGTTTTTAAATTGTCACAGACTGTCCTGATGGTCGTGCCGCCGTAAAACTCATACATGTGTATATGGCAGTTGAGCCAGGAAACTTCCTTCATATTGAGGCAAGGCTCCACATAGGAGTATTGGCTGTATGGCAGCGTGGCAACGAACAGATAGACGGTAATTATCTCGCCAGTCATGCGATCCACGAGCTTCATCGTCGGCCCCGACCAATCCACTTCCGTAACGACACCGGGCTTATGTTTTAAATGATTCGTTAGGTTCTTTGCTTCGGCGAATTGTGTATAGCCGGTACAAAACTTGGTGTAACCCACTGCAATTTCGCCGCTGGTGGAACATTGGTCATGATATTCCTTCCAGAGCAGTTTCAGGGTAACGCCTACCTTCGATAACTCAGAATGTACATACTCATAATCCGGTTCCTGAAAGAGTGTCTCGACAGCGTGCTTGTCCGGATAGAAGATCCTGTACACCTCCTCCGGTCGCATATCCCTGACGTTCTCGTATGCGATACCGCGCTCCTGCGCTATTTGAAACACATCACTGACGGAGCTTTTGGACATGTGACGGCTTCTGGCAATGTTGTTTTGTGAAAGCCCCGCTAAGCTGCCCGCAGTTCCAGGATCTGTTTCACCTGAATTTTTTTGGCCATTTGCATGGCCTCCTTCCTGTAAAATCTGAGGATCTTGTCCCCAAAAACATTTTACAGATCGGAGGTATCTTTGTGTGAATGAGCGGTATCTATACGTGAATCGTTGTATTTTAGCAAGCGGTATCATTTCCATGAACAGGTGGTATCCTGTTGCGTATCGCTGGTACTCTCAGCGCGAAATAATCACGTAGGCGACGGGTCCCGCCGGGGAGCCCGGGTTATGTATATTCTTCAGGAGGAGCCGGCGGGGCTGGCTTATGCTGTAAAGACCGCCCGGGCAAGCAGGGACGGATATTAAGGGGGTCTGTTTATCGGGGATGATTCCGAAATATCACTGTAATATTATTAGTTTAAGTGTGGGCGCGCGTAATGTGACCGCCCAGCGCGTTTGCATTGGGTCATTTGCTTAAGAAAGCCGGGCAGTGCCGTTGCCAATGATGTTCTGTGCTTCTTCTTTAGTGTTGGCGGCAAATAATTCTTCCATTAATTTGTCCAGGATCTCCAGGCTGGTTATCTGCCCAATTTTTTGGGTTGTCTCGTCAGGATCTGCCCCAAAGCGCCGCACCATAAATTTGCAAATGGCTTCCCGGGCTTTCTCTATTCTTCCTTCTATTCTTCCCTTGGTTTCTGCTTCGGCGCGCTCTTCCTTGGCCCAATCCTGGTAAACGGGTGATTGCATCACCATTTCCCTCCTTATCATTGAATATACCACTTCCGCCGCATACTTACCCCCGGCTAAAATACCCATCACGGCTAAAAGGTCCTGCCGCAGGGCTTCATCCTTAATTTTACTTACTACCGCCATGCTTTCTTGTAAAACCTGCTTTGCTTCTTCTCCTTCCTTTCCTTTCATCAGGGGAAGCAAGGGATAAAGGCCGATCAGTTCCCGCTCAATTACCGACTGCCTGGACTCTTCCCAGACACGTACTACCCGGTAGGTAAATTCTAAGATTTTTAGTTCTTCCCAGTGGTCGGTTAACCGATGGTTTTTATTGTCATGTTCCGGATAAAAGAAAAATACTGCCTGCAAAAGAGGTGGGGTTCCCTGACCGGCGTGTAAAGTTGCCTCCCAAATATCGCTGCGGTAGCGCATCATCCGGACAGGCAGGGTAAGATCATAATAACCCATGGGTTCAAAGTTAACCAGGTAGGTGCCTTTGGGATCTTCCACGGCAAACACTTCATCTAATCTGGACTGAGTCTTGGGGGTGTATTCGTTTTTAAAGGGCTTAATCCACTCTTTTTGGCATACTGGCTGCAAAAATCTTACCCAGTCACTGGACCTTCGTTGAACCAGGCGTTTGACCGGAAGATCAATCTTAGGCATTGAAGGCTCCCCACCTTTTTTATTTTTATTTTACCACAAACTAGCTAAAAGAAAATTTAATTTTTTACTGGTATGTTTTAATGCTATCCGTTCTGAGCTTAATTGGGTAAATTGGACTTTAGTAAGACGGGGGTTACCCACTTAAAATAAGAAGGAACCAAAAAAGTCAATATATCAGCTTCTCCAGAAAGAATCCGGGAAGCGCTCAATGTTTCATGCGGGTTTACGATAGGAAGCAAGGGGACGTTCTTTTTGCTTCAGGAAGCAAGGGGACGTTCTTTTTGCTTCAGGAAGCAAGGGGACGTTCTTTTTGCTTCATAGATTAATCACCTGCCTGTGCGTTGCACGCAGACAGGCATAGCAAGGGAATAAATCCGGTTGCGTATATAATTCAAATCTTTTTTAAGTGCCGGATAAGGTGTGTTAAAATATTTATTAAGGTATGCAGTTCCTGAAGGGGGAAATAAAAACGGAAGGGAAGGAAAAAAATGAATGTTATACTCACTTAGATGCTATTGAAGCAGCCGGTATAGATTGGGTAGAGTTGGCTGAACGTCAACACAAAATAATGATGGAGGATTTAGCTTGGGCATTGAAAAAATAGGCAACGCTGTAACAGATGCAGGCCCGCTCATCCATCTAACTGAATCCATAAAATAAAAAAGATTAAAACAGATAAATATTAAAAAAAGGGGGAATATGCTATGTTATTCAAGGTGATTTTAAGGCAGGATGTAGAAGATGGTGGGATTAACGTAAGCTGCCCTATTCTGCCTGGTTGCCATTCACAAGGAGATACAGAAGAAGAAGACCTTGAAAATATTAAAGAGGCTATTATAGGCTGCCTTGAAGCTTTAAATCAGCGTGTCCAAAAACATGATGAATCTTAAATGACCACAAAAAGACAAGATTACATGGACCAACAAACTGAAATAAAAAAGCACAACAAAGAAAATGGCTACTTAATGGTAGCCTTACTTTTAATAATACAAGGTATTTAATTCCAGTTCCATAGATTTTAAAATATATTTTTCCAGAAAGCATACATTGAAATTTTAAACTGTACTTGTAGAATAGTGTCCGAATCATTAGACACTATAGGCAATGCAATTTAATTTCAGAAAAGTTGCCTTGCTCTAATACCAGTGCACAAACCAACTATATTATCGCTGTCATCGCTGTCATCTTTAATGCGCCAGCCATATTCATCTTTAACCACTACACCAGACAGCTACCTGTCATTGAAAAATATATCGATTTTATGGTTTTCAAACAGCCTGAAGACATCGTTACCTATACCCAACCCCCTGTCTTTTGTGAGGTTTAATTTTCCTTCCGTTACATAGCTTTTTAATTTTTTAAAATCATATTTGCTAATTTCACCTGCAGCCAGCATCTTCATTAACTTCGCCAGGTAGTTTTGGCCAAGATATTTCGAACGGGATTTTACCTTACCGTTCTCAGCTATATATCGATACTCCAGATATGCATAACGCCCTTTCCAGCGGATAAACATTTTTCTTAATTAAAGAATTTGACAACTGTCTCGATGATCTTATGTTAATTGGGATTGTCAACCATTGTTTCTTTAGTGTAAACTGAAGTTAACAATATAAGTAGGAGCAGCCGCTAGATGAATAAAAACCAGATTGATCACGACCGATTATTCAAAGAACTGCTTGAAACCTTCTTTGCTGAGTTCATGGCGCTTTTCTTTCCTGAAGTTTATCAGGCTATAGACTTTACACACCTTAAATTCTTACAACAAGAAGTCTTTACCGATGTAACGGCAGGGGAAAGACATGAAGTAGACATAATTGTGGAAACCCGGCTTAAGGAAAAACCGGGGCTGATCCTGGTGCATGTGGAACCTCAGTCGTACGTGCAGAAGAACTTTAACGAAAGGATGTTTATCTACTTTAGCCGACTTTACGAAAAACACCGGCGAAGGATTCTGCCTATTGCGGTTTTTGGCTATGACCAGGTGCGCGATGAACCGGACGTATTTGAACAAAGTTTTGCTTTTCTGAACGTGCTGCGCTTTCGCTTTTTCAAATTAGAGCTTAAGAAACTTTTCTGGCGGGAATACATCCGCCGTGATAATCCTGTGGCCGCAGCGCTTTTAAGTAAAATGGGCTTTCGTGAGGAAGAAAAGGTATTGGTGAAGCTGGAATTTTTGCGCCTGTTAGCCAGGCTAAAACTGGACCCGGCAAGGATGGAGCTTATCACTGGTTTTTTTGAGATATACTTAAAACTTAACCAGCAAGAAGAAGAACAGTTGAACAGGGAGCTGGGTAAGATAGACCAGAAGGAGGTTGATTTAATTATGCAAATTACCACCAGTTGGCATGAGAAAGGGAAGATTGAAGGGAAGATTGAAGGGAAGATTGAAGTAGCCAAAAACTTATTCTTGCTAAATATGGACATTGACAACATTGCCAAAGCAACAGGGTTAACCAGAGCAGAGCTTGAGAAGCTGCAAGAACAATTGCGGATCCACTGAGGAAATAAGGGGGAAATAATACCTTTTTAGCCCGAGAGCGCACGCAGCCATTAACCGGCTTAAGCCCTCCTAGCGAGGAGAATTGGAGATTACTGATGCTATTCAAGAAATGGTTAACTCCCAAGCAATGGGCAAGCAATGGGGACGTTCTTTTTGCTTCCCAAAAAAATACCCCCTGGGGAGGGGGGCGATCCGCTTTGTCTTACCGGGTTTTGTCAATAGCGCTGGCCAGGCTGGTAATGCTGGCGGCCAAGCCCTCCAGTTTGTTTTCGATTCTGACCAGAAGATAAGCGGCAACAGCAATAGGAAAACCCACATTACCGATAGCCTGTAAAATAGTTTCCACCGGTAGATACCTCCTTTTAGAAGGTTTTTGATCAGGAAGGATTAATAAGGGGAAGCCTGATGGAGGAAGGAAACCGCCTGTCGCAGGTTTCCTTCCCCATACAGCTTATTAAGGAAGGAAGTTCTTACTGCGGGTCGTAGATGTCGTTGGTTGTTCTGTCTATGATTTTGATGTCCTGTTTCGAGACTAACGGGCCGCCGGTTGTTGCAAATATGTTTTTAGTTATTACCGTGTCCATAGCTGCCTGGATTTCCTGGGTTGTTATGTCTTCGCGGGGGTTGTCAACCGTAAGTGTGAAGTTGGAGCCGTTTTCGTTTTTGAAGACCATCCTGAGGGTTTTGGTGGTAACCTGGGCCGTTTTTACACCTCCTTCCGAACATGTGTTCGCCTTACGAACATATTTTAACCCGGGGCAGGGTCCATGTCAAGGTAAATTATGGTAATTATTGGGGATAAAATGGGAGATATTGTCGAACTGTTGGAACAGGTCTTGCCGGACAGCAAAATCTCCTGTATTAACAAGGGATTGATGATGCTTTTATAGAATTAATTATTTTATGGAATTAATGTTAATAACAACACAGTTTTACTTGTGCGCCTAAAAATAGGTTAATTGTAAAGCACTATCGTAAAGCACTATCGTAAAAAAGGATGAGTACTTGGGTATTTAGTCTGCAGCGGTATTATGTTTCAAAATGTTGACAGGTGATTTTTGAACCCTCATCCAAAGAATAGTGGGGGTTATGACCGAATGTTTTTGCTGTTGAGATGTCGGCATGACTTTGGCGGGGATCTCCCGGCCTGGATTCTGCATAAACATGGCTGACTGCGGATGCCAGGCCGCAGGTGAGCATGATCAGAATTCCGGCCAGTTTGTTTACGGAAGTTGTTTTTCCGGCCCCCACATTTACCGGTCCGGTAACATTGCTTAACGATACCAGAATGTTGGCCTGCGCAATATCCTTAACAAAGATGAAGTCTCTCGTCTGTTCTCCGTCTCCTTAACTAACAGTTAACGCCTCTTCGTTTTTTCTGTTATATTTCTTCCAAAAAAAAGAAAAACCCTTGTAAGCCAAAAAAAAGAAAAACCCTTGTAAGGGTCATGTAATTCTATCCGTTTAGGCTGATTTGGGTTCATTTATTGCTAGCCGCAACACCATCCAGGATATAGAGCGACAAAAAGACGGAACAGTTAAAATTAAGCAGGGAGTAGCCAAAGACCGGATTATTTCCACAAACGATCCGGAGATGCGGCATGGCCGCAAATCCAGTGCCCGCAAATTTGATGGATACAAAACACATACAACCATACAGTCTTATGTGACATGGCCTACGGCACAGGCCAAAACAGAGAAGAGATGAAAAAGCGTCAAGTTAAACTAATTTGCCCTGTGCCTACAAACCTTGGACGAAACGGCTGTTTTTCCAAGTCAGCATTTACAATAGATTTAGATTCCCAAACCTGTCAGTGTCCTGCCGGCAAAATAGCGGCTGAGAAAATATACCATAAAAAAACAAATCAGTTAAAAGTATTTGCCTTTTCCCAGGAATAATGCCAAAACTGCCCACTGCTAAACCAGTGTACCAAAAGCAAAAAAGGCAGACGTACCGTTACAGTAAACCAATATGAACAACATTTGCAGGAAGCGCGTGCCTTTCAGCAAACCGAAGAATTTAAAAATGAATACCCCCAACGCTGCAAGATAGAGAACAAGCAGGCGGAGATGATGCATCACGGCCTTCGCCAGGGCCGCTATATTGGAAAAGCCAAGGTTTATCTCCAAGCTTTACTAATTAGCGCTATAGTAAACTTCAAACGCTACTGGAAGTTGGTTACGGAACAAAGCCAGCTTAAGCCTGACACATGCGGTGCAATAACAAATATTACCACAGCTCCCCTTCCTCTAGCTGTGCAGGAATAGTCTACCTTTAAAAGAGTAAACAAGAGGAATAAAGGGGGAAACACTACGAATTAAGGACTATGCTATAAGGCTCAACCTATATTCTTAACATTATTTACCTGTATATAATTCTTGAAATTTGAAATTTGGCCATGGATATATAAATAAACAGAGTTTGTGCAACACTCTCCTAGAACGTAGCAGCATGCTGGATATAATAAACCGCCGCGCTAATGAAAGCCATACCATAAATACCGCCTTGAAAACCGTTATCTATAGCTGTGGTTCCCCCTTAAAACTTTGACTACTTCTCTGGTGACGTCCTGGTGAATTTTACTGAAAATGACGACCGATTCACCCGGCGCTTCCTTTTTTGTTTTGTCAGTTATTTTATCACTCTTACTCCCGCCAGTATTGTCCTTAATCTCCTGGGGCGTCAGGTTATCTTCGCCGGCCTGGACCACATTTCTTTTCAGACGCATCTTGATCATCCTCCATTTTAGTATTTATCCTTCTTAACGCAAGGCCCTTTTGCAGGCTTTTTCTTGACCTTTTTACCCCCCTCCGGTATAAATTACCTACAAGTTGCCTTCCGTAGCGGAGCTCTTTCGAGCCAGCCGCTTCTATAAATTAGATAGGCAGGTTTTTCCCTAAAGGTCCATTTTTAAAAACCATATCCTTATATTGAAGCCAAAATCAAGATCGGAACATCGAGGGCGTAACGGGGTGATATTGAAATGTTAAGGATTCTGTTATATTTTCTTGGCGGTTTAGGAGTTATCATTATCCTGTTGGCGGCAGTTTCGTGGGCGACGGAGAGAGCGTGAGAACTCAAAGTAAAACGGGAGGTCGCCGAATTGTTTGCCGGCGCCGCGAAAAAGACAAACGACAGGATTTTTACCGGAGCAGATCTCCAGGGACTGCCTGCTTGCGTGCAGAAATGGTTGAAGAAGCCAAATGAGCCTTGAGTTTGACCAAATCAGGTCTGAAACCATAAAACCATTTACTAAGCCGATATATGATTTTTCAAACGTTAGGCATTATTATTTTAGCTAATTCCGGGAAGGGATGCACGATGGCACAAAGGATGTATGATGGCACTTGCGTAAACGGCAACGAACAGGTAAAATAAAGAAAAGGTAGCGGACTTAATTTTAGATCAATAATGGAATTAATACTAATGGTGGAAATCCTTCCCCCCGGTACCAGCTATTACGACCTGCGGAGCAAGTATAAGGCTTACGAAAAAAGCGGCGGCAGAGAATATTGGGGCGTCATCGCACGAACAAAAACAATCAAAAATTAGAAAGGGATAAATTTATGAAAATAAATATTTTATATAAAGAAGAAAAAGAATGGTTTATTGGACATGTCCAGGAATATCCTGACTATGAAAGCCAGGGAAAATCTTTGGAAGAATTGAGAGACAATTTAATAGAAATCTATAATGATATCAGGAAAGGTTTAGTTCCTGACGCAAAACCTTTTCAGGTATTGGAAGTAGCAATTTGAAAAGAGAAGAACTACTTAGAATCATCAATTCAAATGGTTGTATTTTTGTACGTCACGGGGGAAACCATGATTGGTACAAAAATCCTCAAACGGGTAGGAGTCAGCCTATTCCAAGGCACAAAGAAATTGAAGATGGCCTGGCTAAAAGAATCATTAAGAGATTATCGTAAAAAGGGGCAATACCTTCGCTGTTATTCCGTACCACAATCAAAACGTCACGATTCACAACTTCGGCCTTCACGGTCACTACCCCGCCCGAAGCAGTATGCCGGAAAGAATTCTGCAGCAGGTTGGCCAGCAACTGCTCGATCCGCCCCCGGGTCGGCGCACAAATTGTACACAAATGTGCTCCATATATCAAACAGGGCATTAAACAAATACTCGCTTTATAATCATTGCATATACCGGTCCGGCGGAAGACGGCCGAAAATACGGGGAAAATCTTTGCGGATTGCTTAAAGAAAAGAGAATAAACGTCTAAATTATCAAGCGGATGTGCTTGTACAAGAAATGAGAGGAATTGCCGGCCCCTGTTTTGGGAGGACAAATATCCTAAGTGTAATACTATAATAGTGTAATACTATAATATAGTAAAATCTTTTCCGCTAGTCTTTCGGAGCCTTGTTATAATGCACTTCTGAAATTACTAGATTAAGCCAGGTAAAATCACCTTCTTTTAATCTCCAGGTCACGGCCATCTTTGCTGGGATTTTCACCCCGGCAAATTCTTTATATCCGTTTGGTTCCATTTGAATAAGCCAGTCTTCCAAGGTGGCCCCACCTTTACGTTCGTAGTACCTTTTGGCTTCAATACTTACCACCTCACCATTTTCATCAAACCTGTAAAAAGCTGAAGCAGTAATTCCATTATAGGTCATTGTGGCTTTAGCGGTTGTCGAATCTACCTGCTCCCATTGAATATAATTGGACAAAACGGCTGACGGGAACCAAACAATTTCGGCAAGGTAACGCACCATTGCACCCTGGTCAATTTCTTTTCCTTTGGCATCCGCAACGGGGAAGAGCGAAAGTAATTTAATTAGCAGGTGGCCTTTTCCATCTTCATACTTATCTCTTCCGGCAAGATGAATTCCCGGGGCAGCTTTTACCTCCGTAAACCAGATAAAGCCGGTTTTTTGAGTGGTGAAATATTGCTCTGCTACAAAGGACATCCACTTTCCACCAGCGGTGGTGCGCATTTTTCCCTTTTGCCTCAGATTAACGGTCCGGGCAAATTCTTTACCAATGATATTGGAATGCTCAAGCCACTTTTGAACGACAGGAGGCAGGCCGGCAACCATTTCTTTTGTTACCACCGTTTTTTCGGCCGTCGCCGGAGAAAGGAATGCTTTTAATTCATTTCTTACCATCGCATTAAAACTCCATATTCCAGACGATAAAATAATTGACGCCAGGATAATCACATTGGATAAAAAGTTTCTGGGAGCGCAAATAGGTGTCACGATGGTCCTTCATTCTTGGGGACAAAACTTAAGTTTTCATCCCCATGTCCACTGTATCGTTCCTGGGGGAGGTCTTTCTCCTTCCGGCTGTTCTTTTATGCGGTCGAGAAAAAAGTTTTTTATTCCGGTAAGAATTTTGTCCAGGTATTCCGGGGTAAGTTTCTTTTTTATTTGAAAAAGGCTTTTGATGATTATCAGTTAAAGTTTACAGGTAAGTTTCTTCCTTATTCCAATGAATCCGGTTTTCTTTCTTTAATTGCGGTTTTTTAAGCAACCGGAACCGGAAAACTAAACTGCCGAAATGTTTTTGGCTTACGCGAACACACCACGGTGTTTCTGGAACAGTTGCAGCTTGCCGCAATGCTCCGCTGGCTGATTCCCTGGCTGTGGAGCCTCAGGATCTCCCGGTATGGTGTCGTGTAATGACCTCCTTGGAATGAATTTGTGATATGCACATGAATTCATTCTAAGACATGCCATTTCTGCCTGAAATATGGTAAGATGCTGCTGACAGCCCCAAGGAAGGAAACGATCAGGGTATGAGGAAGCCCAAACTAACACATGCAAGGAAACTGGTAATTCCGGATAACTTCGAGCCGTGTCTGCCTAACGATTATGATGAGACATTCGTAAATGGCTATTTTCACTTTAATATTGAGAAACTCCTTTCATATGTGGCTAAACATAAGAAAGAGTTGCTGCTAGTATTTATTGCCGCATCTGATTGGCGTAAAAAGGATGGCCTTGATGATGAATATATCAAGCTGGCGGATTTGACACGACCCCTCATACTTGCGGAGATTGCCCCTGACAGGCTTGAATTTTATCCTGATATCGACCCTGCGGACTGGATGGCACGGGGTTACAGCCTTATTGACGGTCATCATCGCATTGAGAAAACGTATCGGCATGGTGTTGAACAACTCCCGGCCTACATACTTCCCATGGAGCACCATGTTGGTTTCATCTTCAAGGGGTACAAGGAGTATGCCAACTACTGGAATGACAAATTACTCAACTACGCGAATGACATGAAACGCCGCCAGTGTATAGCTGGATTACCATTTACGAACATATTTTTACCCGGGGCAGGGTCCATGTCAAGGTAATATATGGTAATTATTGGGGATAAAATGGGAGATATTGTCGAACTGCTGGAACAGGTCTTGCCGGACAGTAAAATCTCCTGTATTAACAAGGGATTGATGATGCTTTTATGGAATTAATTATTTTATGGAATTAATGTTATTAACAAGACAGTTTTAGATTGTGCGCCTAAAAATAGGCTAATTGCAAAACATAAATATTGTCTTATTGATTGATGAGGTATCAGGATAAATGTTACTTTTAGCTCATCTGGGAATAACACTTGCAGCAGCCAGAGGTCTGGAAAAAGTGTTGGTAAACCGGGGATTACTGAAAACTCCCGAGTTAATAGACTACAGACTTGTTCTGGTTGGTTCCATGCTGCCGGATATTATTGATAAACCGCTGGGTTGCCTTATATTAAGGGAATCACTTGGAAACGGGCGTGTTTATTGTCATACCCTTGTTTTTTTATTGTTTCTTTTTGGGATAGGAATATTCACCTGGTATAAATTGAAGCGGCCGGGTTTCCTGGCGCTGGCCGGCGGAAGTTTCGCTCATTTTGTTTTAGACGGCATGTGGCTGTATCCCTCAACATTTTTTTGGCCGGCTTATGGGTGGGGTTTCGCAAAAGATAATACAGAGGGCTGGCTGGCTAACTGGATTGAAAGTCTTTTGAATAATCCTTACGTTTTTGTGCCGGAGATAATCGGAGGACTAATTCTGATCTCTTTTGGGATTAAGCTAATCTATCAGATGAAGCTGCGTGAATTTATCTTTACGGGAAAATTGGGTAAAGCACTATCGTAAAAAAGGATGAGTACTTGGGTATTTAGTCTGCAGCTGTATTATGTTTCAAAATGTTGACAGGTGATTTTTAAACCCTCATCCAAAGAATAGCGGGGGTTATGACCGAATGTTTTTGCTGTTGAGATGTCGGCATGACTTTGGCGGGGATCTCCCGGCCTGGATTCTGCATAAACAGGGCTGACTGCGGATGCCTGGCCGCAGGTAAGCATGATCAGAATTCCGGCCAGTTTGTTTACGGAAGTTGTTTTTCCGGCTCCCACATTTACCGGTCCGGTAACATTGCTTAACGCTGCCAGAATGTTGGCCTGCGCAATATCCTTAACAAAGATGAAGTCTCTCGTCTGTTCTCCGTCTCCATAAATAACAGGGGGTTCTTTGGCAAGAAGATATTTTATAAAAATAGGAATTACAGCAGCATACTGTGAGTCCGGGTCCTGGCGCGGTCCATAGACGTTGAAATAACGAAGAGACACCGTTGGCAGGCTGTAAATCTCAGTAAAGATTTTGCAGAAATATTCACCTGCTATCTTTGATACTGCATAGGGGGATAATGGGTCTGGCGCATATTCCTCTTTTAGGGGCATGTCCGGGTTATTGCCGTAAACAGCAGACGATGAGGCATAGACAACCTTTTTAACTTTGTTGTCACGGGCTGCTGTTAGAACGTTCAATGTTCCGGTAATATTTACATCATTGGTTGTCAGCGGGTCATCTATGCTGCGGGGAACAGATGTAACGGCCGCTTCGTGAAAAATGTAGTCGGCGCCCTGAAAGGCCGATTGCAGAAGCGCCAGGTCGGTTATGCCGCCGTTAACAAATTGGACATGCTTGTTTGTAAGAAAAGGCTCAATATTTTTGAGCTTGCCGGTAGAAAGGTTGTCTATAATAATTACCTCGTTATCCTGATATAGCTCTTCAACTATATGAGAACCTATAAAGCCGGCGCCGCCGGTTACAACAACTCTCTTATTTTTAATTGTCATTTATCTGCCCCCTGTTTTTTTACGCCTCGTAGCCCCTTGGATGCGCTTTTTGCCACTGCCAGGCTGTTTCGATTATCGTGCGCAGGTTGTTTAGATTCGGCTTCCAGTTTAGTTCCCTTTTTATTTTATCCGAACTGGCTACCAAAACGGCAGGATCCCCCGGGCGCCTTTCAGTAAACTGCTTACTTAATTTCTTGCCTGTGACTTCCCCGGTTGTGCGGATTACTTCCTGAACGGAGTACCCCAATCCGTTTCCAAGGTTGTATGTGTTGGTTCCGGCTCCGCCGGCGAGCGCTTCGACGGCCAGGAAATGAGCGGCGGCAAGGTCGGTCACGTGGATGTAATCCCTGATGCAGGTGCCGTCAGGGGTGGGGTAGTCGCTGCCGAAAATTTTTATTTCCGGCGACTGGCCAAGCGCGGTTTTTAAAACAAGGGGGATCAGGTGCGTTTCCGGGTTGTGATCCTCTCCCAGTTCCCCTTCAGGGTCGGCGCCCGCGGCGTTGAAATAGCGAAGAGAGATGCATCTTAATCCATAGGCCTGGCTGTACCAGTTCATCGCGCTTTCCAGGGCAAGCTTTGTGGCGCCGTACGTGTTGGTTGGTATGGTCGGGTTGTTTTCAAGAATCGGAATCTCGACCGGTTCGCCGTAGACAGCGGCAGTAGAGGAAAAGACAAGGCATTCCACTTTGGCCTCGCACATTGCGTCTAAAATGCTTAAACCGTTAACCAGATTGTTCCGGTAGTACTCCGATGGTTTTGACATCGACTCGCCAACCAGGCTGCTTGCTGCAAAGTGGACGATTGCTTCAATTTTCTCCGATTTTAACAGTTCTGCAAGAAGCTTTTTGTTGCCTGTATCGCCGTGAATAAAATTGGCTTTTAAAACGGCTGATCGGTGGCCCTTGCTCAGGTTGTCCAGGACTGCCACATGGTGGTTATTCTTGATCAGTTCCTTTACGGTATGGCTGCCTATATAGCCGGCGCCGCCGGTAACGAGAATATTCAACGTTTAAATTTCCTTTCATAAATTTCCTTTCATACAAACAGCAATCAAACAGCAATAAGTTTATTTTCTTTATTACTGTTCAGGGAAGCAAGGGGACGTTCTTTTTGCTTCCTGTTCAGGCCTTAAAGATTATATTTTGACTTAATCCAGTTACTCGGGCAATCTGCCGCAGTGTTATTCCTTCAATTGAAGCAAGGGGACGTTCTTTTTGCTTCCTGTTCAGGCCTTAAAGATTATATTTTGACTTAATCCAGTTACTCGGGCAATCTGCCGCAGTGTTATTCCTTCAATAACCTTGATCTGCCTGAGTATCTCATCTCGCTTTTGTTTTTCAATGGTTTGTAATGTTGTTAATGGGTTCCCATTCAACATAAATTCAATCTCTGCTTTTACTTCACTATCGGTTTTCATTTTTTTGATTTCTTCATCAAGGCATGTATCCTGAATTCCCATTTTTACAGATCAATTTTCTTGTTCAATAGGATATTGCCGTGCATGACGGACTGTCACTACGTTAACGGTTTTTCCTTTAATTTCGTAATAAACTTTAAAAGGGAAATTTTTCTGAAGAACCATTCTATGCAATTTTCTTGCAGAAATTTTAGAATCATAAATCGTAACTATTATATGCAAACCGGCAAAACGGCGAAGTTTTTCCTCTGTAAGATCAAATACTTTTAATCCTAAGCCGGGTAAATACTCTTCCAGTGCCTCAATAAAGTCCAACGCTTCTAACGTCCAACGGATTTTCATGTTTTAGAGGATTTTGCCAATCGTTTTCTAGCCTGTTTGCTCGTTAATACATTGCCTTTTTCAAGATCATCAAAGCCCCGCCGGATAGCATATAGATCATCTGTTGTTTCTGATAAATCAAAGTATTTCTCTTCATTATGGATTATCCAGTAAGCCAGATCCAATTGTAAACCCCTGTCAAGTCCGATAATTGCTCTTTGAATTTCTTTTAAGGAAAGTCCCATCCTAAGATCTCCTTCCCAAGCGACTGTAGGCAACAAAGGGAACGTTGTATTATCGTTAATAGCATACTTAAAATCCTTTAGCGAGGCAAGTGGGTTTTTATGGGAAGCAAAGGGGACGTTCTTTTTGCTTCCTGTTCAGGCTTTAAAGATTATATTCTGACTTAATCCGGTTACCCGGGCAATCTGCCGCAGTGTTATTCCTTCAATAACCTTGATCCGCCTGAGTATCTCATCTCGCTTTTGTTTTTCAATGGTTTGTAATGTTGTTAATGGTTCCCCATCCAACATAAATTCAATCTCTGCTTTTACTTCACTATCGGTTTTCTTCCCCCTGACTTCATAATCGAGGCAAGTAGCGTGAACTTCCTTCCTCATATGTTCGTGAAATCTGTGCATCGCATCAGATCGCTCTTCAGTAAAAATCCCTAGAATGAAACCAACATCGGTCAGTCCAGTTGGATTTTCAGGTCTGCCATAATATGCCTGGATGCTGCTCCAGCAATAGTCTTCCGGTTCGCTTACCATCCCTGCTTTTACCGGATTGTTATGAATATATCTTATAACAGTCAACAAATATTCATTATCTTTAACACATTCACTATTGTAGCGACCCTGGAACAAGTGGCCTGTCCTTTGATATTTCCGATTATACCACCAGGCATAACTGGTACCGATGCGTTTCATGACTTGGTGGATTCCTTCGCTTTTTTCATGGATAAGCAAATGGATATGATTACTCATCAGACAATATCCATAAACTTCAAACTTGTCGGTCTTCACCCTCTCAAGAGTTCTCAGAAAACGTTGATAGTCATCTTGGTCGCAGAATATGTCCTGCCGGTTAATTCCTCTTGTCACGATGTGATAAGCTCCGCTCTCACATCGTTCCCTTGCCTGTCTTGCCATCGATCATCACACCTTACACCTTTAAGATTTTCTTTATTATACTCTTTAATTGCAAAGGAAGCAAAAAGAACGTCCCCGTGCTTCCCCCCGTGCTTCCCCGTGCGTCCAATGGAAATTGTTGTTTTAATTTTTGTGGTAGTGGTTGACGCTTCTATTATTTATGTATATAATTTAAGAAATGTAAAAATAATGCGAAGCAGAAGCCTTCCGCTTCTCACCTTAAAGCGCTGTCAGGCTGTGAATAGGGTAAAGAATGTTACTATGCGTGGAAGCGGGATGGATGTTGCCGCTTTTATTTTTTATTAAAATCTTCAGGGGGTTGTAAATACTATCAAAGACTTCCGTGTCAATGAAGAGATCAAGGTAAAAGAAGTAAGAATGGTAGACTCGGACGGCAATCAATTGGGAATCATGTCCATGGCCAGCGCCCTGCGCCTGGCCGAGGAAAAAGAGAAGGACCTGGTTGAGATTGCGCCGCAGGCAAAGCCGCCGGTATGCCGACTGATGGACTACGGCAAGTACAAGTACGAACAGAGCAAAAGAGAAAAGGAAGCCCGCAAAAAACAGCACATCGTCAGCATCAAGGAGATAAAGTTAAGGCCCGGAATTGAGGAGCATGACTTCCTGGTCAAGGCAAGCAACGTGGTCCGCTTCCTAAAAGACGGGGATAAGGTTAAGGCCACAATCATGTTCCGGGGACGGGAAATTGTCCATCCCCGGCTGGGACAGAATATTTTGGACCGCCTTGCCGAACATGTTAAGGAATTCTCCACGATAGAAAGGCATGCCAGACTTGAAGGCAAAAATATGATCATGATCCTGGCGCCGAAACAAGAAATCAAGCAGGAAGCAAAACAGCAGTAGAAAAGAGGTATTCATTTTGCCAAAAATTAAAAGTCACCGGGGCGCGGCAAAACGCATAAAAAGAACCGCCTCGGGTAAATTCAAGGCTTTTCACGCTTTTCGCAGCCACCTTCTGGGATGTAAGAATTCCCACCGTAAAAGAAGACTGCGCAAGTCAATTCTGGTCAGCCCCGTGGATACAAGAAAAGCACGCCGGCTGCTGCCATCTTAAAAAAAGAATCTACGGGAGGAGTTTTATAAATGCCACGGGCAAATAGCAGTGTGGTATCCCATATGAGGCACAAAAAAGTCTTAAAACTGGCCAAGGGGTACCGCGGTTCAAAAAGTAAATTATTCAGGGTAGCCAAGGAACAGGTTATGAAATCTCTGTTCTATGCGTACCGGGACCGCAAGGTCAGAGCCAGAAACTTCCGCCGTTTATGGATCGCGCGCATTAATGCCGCGGCACGAATTAACGGCCTGTCTTACAGCAAGTTTATTAACGGCCTGCATAAGGCGGGAGTGGAGATAAACAGAAAGATGCTGGCCGACCTGGCGGTCAATGATGCAAAGGCTTTCGACCAGCTTGTCGAGGTGGCCAAATCCAGTCTGGGGTCATAGTAAACGGACATCCACATAAAAGATATATTAAATGTAAATTAGCGCTGACGATTAAAGTCGGCGCACTGTTTTATAGGTATTAAAAGGGTGAGGATAAAATTATGAAACAATTTGCTGTAATTGGCCTGGGCCGTTTCGGAGCAAGCGTGGCCGTTACGCTCACCAAAATGGGCTATGAAGTCCTGGCGGTCGATGAAGACGAGGAAATGGTCAACAGCATTGCCGATAAAGTTACCTACGTGGCGCAGGCGAATGTGCTGGATGAACGGGCCCTCAAATCATTGGGACTTCGCAATTTTGACGCGGTAATCGTTGCCATCGGTCAGGAGATCAAGGCAAGCATTCTGGCTACGGTAATGCTCAAGGAAATGGGAGTCGGCAAGATAGTAGCCAAGGCTAACGACGAACTTCACGGCAGGGTGCTCCAGAAGGTCGGCGCAGATATAGTGGTCTTCCCTGAACGGGAGATGGGGATAAGAGTTGCCCACTCCCTGGCTTCCCGCAATATTATCGACCAGATCCACCTCTCGCCGGAATTCAGTATTGCTGAAATGGTTGCCCCGTCACGTTTTATCGGCAAATCCCTGACGGAATCCGCCATGCGCCAGAAACACGGCATTACCGTAATGGCCATCCGCCGGGGTGAGGATATCATCATTTCTCCCGAAGCGAGCCAGATTGTCCAAAAGGGAGACACACTGCTGGTGATCGGCCGCGACGCCAAATTGGAAAGTCTCGGGGAGTAGTTTTTCAATGCCGCTAAACAGCCTGCAGAACCCCCTGGTTAAATATATCAGCCGCTTATATCGTCCCCGTTTTGGAAAGAAGGAGGGCAGGTTTGTTATTGAGGGCAGCCTGATGGTCAGCGAGGCTCTCCAATACAACTGGCCTGCAGAACAGATAATTTGCACTCCTGCCTGGCAGGAAAGCTCCCGGGGAAGGCTGGTTCAAGGGTTGGCGAATGCCGCCGGCATTGAACCTGTCCAGGTAAGTCAGGAAGTTTTTAAAAAACTGTCCGCAACTAAAACCCCCCAGGGGGTTTTAGCTGTTCTTAAGCGCAGGGAAAAAGAACTTGATCAGCTCGCCCTGGAAAAACCGACGCTGATTGTCCTTGTTGACGGTTTGCAGGACCCGGGCAACGTCGGCACAATAATCCGCAGCGCCGACGCCGCCGGAGCCCAGGGCGTGATTCTGCTCAAAGGGACAGCCGATCTTTATAACCAGAAGACTTTAAGGGCAACCATGGGTTCCCTTTTTCATATTCCGGTAATCGAAGCCGAATCAACCGGCAATGTGCAGCGTTTTGCAAAAACAGCCAGCCTGCAGGTGATTGCAGGGTCACCGTCCGCAAAGCAGACTATTATCTCCTGCAACCTCAAGGCGCCCGTCGTTATAGCTGTGGGCAGCGAGTCGGGCGGCTGCTCCGAAGAGCTGTTAAGCATCTGTGATCACGTAGTAAAAATTCCCATGCCGGGATTGGCCGAGTCCTTAAACGCAGCAGTTGCTGTGTCGATAATGCTATATGAAGCGGTCCGCCAGCGTTTTTATCACTTTAATTTGTTGTTTTAAAAAACTGCTTGTGATATAATCGGTCCTGTAGGTTATATAAAAAGATATCTTGGAAGGTCCCCAAAGATTAGGGAAGGGTCGTGAACACATGTTTTCCCCCGCCGATTTATTTTGGAGGCTGTTCGAGGCAACCGGTTCTGTTAGAGCCTATATCCTTTACAGGAGGTACGCATTGCATTAAAGGTTTTGATGTGTAATTTATGCTTAAATGAAGTCTGCCCGCCTGCCCAGAGAAATATTTCCAGGCTGACTACAATATTAAATTTTAACTGAGAATGGATATAAAACAGTCCCTTGTGGATGGTTTTTTATTTTTAGGCCAATTTTCAAATAAAGGGTGACGAGATGTTTTGGAAGAGAAATTACAGAAAATTGCAGCCGAAGCTGTAGAACTGCTGTCGTTGTCTCAGGAACTTGAGGAGATTGAAAAGATCCGCGTCCGATTCCTGGGCAAAAAGGGAGAACTTACCCAGATGCTGCGGGGGATGGGAGCGCTCGATGAAAAGGACAGGCCGCGCATCGGGCAGCTGGCCAATGAGATCAGGGGCAGGATCGAGGATGAACTGGCCAGCCGTACGGCGCTGCTCAAGGAAAAAACAATTCGCTCCCGTTTGCTGAAAGAGGCATTGGATATAAGTCTGCCGGGAACGGTACCGGCGCGCGGGAGAATTCACCCCATCACCAGGATCAGGCGCCAGATGGAGGATATTTTTCTAGGTCTCGGCTTTGAAATTGCCGAAGGTCCTGAAATTGAGCTGGACTATTATAACTTTGAAGCCCTCAACTTTCCCAAAGACCATCCGGCCAGAGACATGCAGGACACTTTCTTCATCGGGGAGGAATCCCTGCTGCGCACGCATACTTCACCGGTCCAGGTGCGGACCATGGAGCGGACCGCTCCCGCCATTCCGGTAAAGATTATTTCGCCGGGCAAGGTTTTCAGGCGGGATGACGACGCCACCCACTCGCCAATGTTCCAGCAGGTGGAAGGCCTGATGATCGATACAAGAATTACTTTTGGCGACCTGAAGGGGATTCTGGGGCTCTTCGTCAAAGAAATGTTCGGCGCCTCGACATTGACCCGCTTCAGGGCCAGTTTCTTTCCATTCACGGAACCAAGCGCGGAAGTCGACATTTCCTGCGTAATGTGCGGCGGCAGCGGATGCAGGGTTTGCTCACACACAGGCTGGCTGGAAATTTTAGGCTGCGGCTCCGTCCATCCCAGGGTGCTGGAGATGTCCGGCTATAACCCCGAGGAGGTCACCGGCTTTGCTTTCGGCGTGGGTGTGGAAAGAGTGGCCATGCTTAAATACGGGATTGACGATATCCGCATGTTTTATGACAACGACCTTCGTTTTATCAACCAGTTTTAGAGCAGGATTAAAAATTCATTAACAAAGGGAGGGCAATGCCTTAAGTGCGATTTTGAGCCTTCATTCGAAGAACGAGTGAACCCGAGGATAAGCGAGGGAAGTGTTTGAGGCGCATTAGCGCCGAGTTTTGACAGAGCCCGAGGGTAAACGAGTTCGTACAAGTATAAGAGGCGAATATGAGCACGCAGGCAGTTAACCTCCCTGGTGTACAACAAGGAGGTTTAATGTGTTTTGCGAGTTTCACTTAATTGGCTGAAGGATTTCGTGGATGTGGACGTTTCCCCGATTGAACTGGCTGAGAGGTTAACCCTTGCCGGCCTGGCCGTTGAGGGAATTGAAAGTCCCGGGGAAGGCATTACAAAGGTTTTTACGGGGCGCATTTTAAAAATTGAACGGCATCCCAATGCAGACAGGCTTTTAGTCTGTGAAATTTCCTTCGGCGAGAGCGAGCCTTTAAAGATCGTCACCGGCGCTCCAAATGTACAGGAAGGGCAGATTGTTCCCGTAGCCCTTGAAGGGGCCACGCTGGCGGGCGGACTGGTGATCAAGCGCGCAAAATTAAGGGGCGTTGAATCCAGGGGGATGCTTTGCTCGGGACAGGAACTCGGCTTGGACACAAAGTCACTCCCTCCCGAACAGGCTCACGGCGTGATGATTCTGCCTGCAGATACTCCTGCCGGCCTGGACATAAAACCGCTTCTCGGCCTGGACGACACTATTTTAGAGCTTGAACTGACTCCCAACCGCGGCGATTGCCTGTCTATGCTCGGCGTTGCCAGGGAAGCAGCCTCAATTTTGAAACTTCCTTTAAAATACACGCCTCCCGATGTTGAAGAATCGCTTCCGCCCTGCCGGGAAAGGGTGAAAGTTGAAATAGAGGAACCGCACCTGTGCCGCCGCTACGCAGCGCGCCTTTTAACCGGCGTCAAGGTAGGGCCGTCCCCGCTGTGGATACAGAAGCGCCTCCGGGCTGCCGGAGTTCGCCCGATCAGCAATGTTGTGGATGTAACAAACTATGTAATGATGGAATTTGGGCAGCCGCTTCATGCTTTTGATTACGATACACTGCTTGAAAGCCGGATAGTGGTGCGCAGGGCTGCAGAGAACGAGATCCTCGTTTCTTTGGACGGGGTTAACAGGAAACTCACTCCCGATATGCTGATTATTGCCGACGCCAGAAACCCGGTTGCCATTGCGGGAGTTATGGGTGGCCTTGAAACGGAGGTAACGGATAAAACCACAAACGTCCTTTTAGAATCCGCCTATTTCAATCCCGCCAGCATAAGGCGCACATCCAAAATGCTCGGCCTTCGCTCGGACGCGTCAGCGAGGTTTGAAGGAGGCATCGATCCGGCGGGCTGCCGCAGATCTGCCGATAGGGCCGCCCAGCTTCTTCAGCAGATCTCCGGTGTTCAAGTATCGGAAGGAGCGGTTGACAATTACCCGTCGCCTGCAGAGCAGAAAATGATCTGCCTGCGCCCGGAAAGAACAAGCTTCCTTTTGGGCGCCGAATTACCCAGGGGAGAAATTGCAGATATTTTAACACGCCTCCAGTTCGACGTTAAGAATTCCGGCAGCGAATTATTCGTCGGAGTGCCCAGTTGGCGGGGCGATGTAAGCATGGAAACCGACCTGGTTGAAGAAGTTGCCCGCCTTCACGGGTATAACCGGATCCCGGGGACCCTGCCGAATGCCGTGACAACGCTTGGCAAACGCACTCCAAACCAGCTGTTCAGGGAAAGCGTCAAGGATATACTTGCAGGATACGGGCTTAACGAGGCAATTACATACAGTTTCTTTAATCCGGAATGGGCGGACCTTTATAAGCTCCCTCCGGAAAGCGCTCTGCGCCGGACCGTTAAAATACAGAACCCGCTGAGCGAGGAGCAGTCTGTTATGCGGACATGGATAACACCCGGCCTGGTGGATGCGCTGAAGCGCAATTACAACCGGCAGGTAAGATCCGGAGCCGTCTTTGAGCTGGGGAGTGTGTTTTTACCGGCTTCACGGCTTCCCGAAGAAAGGACCGCGCTTGCCGCGGCTGCCATGGGGGAGGCCCTGGGAGGCTGGAACAGAAAGGTTCTGCCGCTTGATTATTATTTTCTGAAAGGGGTTCTGGAAACTCTTTTTCAGCAGATTGGCTTAACAGGATATTTCTTTGAAGCAGAATACTCCAATCCCAGTTTTCACCCCGGCCGGACCGCCAGGGTTTTTGCCGGCGAACAGGAACTGGGTATCCTGGGCGAACTGCACCCGGAGGTGCTGGAAAGACTTGACTTTCCAATGCGGGTTGTTGCCTTCGAACTCGATCCGGACAAGTTGGCCAACCTGGCCGCTGCCGCAAGAAAATATCAGCCATTGCCCCGTTTTCCATCCGTGGAGAGGGACATTGCCGTACTGGCTCCCAAGGAGGTTTCCGCAGAGAGGATCGGGGAGGCTATCGGCCGGTCCGGGGGAAAAACGCTTACCTCTGTATTATTGTTCGACGTTTATGAGGGAGGACAGATCCAGACCGGTTACCGGAGCCTTGCCTTTTCCTTGAAATTTCAGACTGAGGACCGGACACTCACTGACGAAGAAGTAACAAAATGCATGGATTCTGTTTCCGGGGAACTTGACCGCAAATATGGCGCACGGCTGCGCACATAAATAAAAAGTTTGTCTAAATTGCAGGAATTAAATCTCCAAATGGCGAAAAATAAAAGAAAAGCCGGAAGGTGAAAATATATGGGCGAACCTGTTAACCGTGTCGAGGCTAATATTTTAGGTGAGACATATATCTTAAAAGGCGATGAAGCGCCCGAATATATGGAAATGCTTGCGCAATACGTCAACAAGAAAATGCGGCAGGTTGTTGCACTGAATCCGAAGCTCGGCACGTCCAAGGCGGCTGTTCTGGCGGCGTTAAACATCGCCGACGAATTGATGAAAATGCAGAAGGAATACGAACAGCAGCTCAAGGGGAAACATAAAAGATAAAACGCCATGATGAAAAATACCTATTCTGGATAAAGTTTGAGTGCTCATGGAATTTTTCCATGAGCTTTTTAGTCAGAGGCATTTCGGAATGAAGAAAAAAATTACAGAAGGAAATATAATAATTTCTGCGCAAATTGGCCGTGTTTTGCCAGTATCCTTTTATGGCAGGGACACCAGTACAGTCGCCAGGGAATTGCTGGGGCATATTCTGGTCAGCAAGAATTCCGAAGGCATGACTTCCGGCAGAATAGTGGAAACAGAGGCTTACCTTCAAAACGACCCTGCCTGTCATGCGGCAAAAGGCGTGACAAAACGCAACCGGGCTATGTTCGGCCCCCCCGGCTGTGCCTATATATACCTGATTTACGGGATGTACTATTGCTTCAATGTTGTAACCAGGGAGCAGGGCATAGGAGAAGCTGTCCTGATCAGGGCCCTGGAACCATTAGACGGCATAGAACTAATGAAAAAAAGGCGGGGCAGGGGTAAACTGACCGAACTCTGCAGCGGACCGGGCCGGCTTGTCCAGGCAATGGGCATCGACAAAGACTTAAACGGCCAGGATTTAACCGGAAACGGACTCTTCATCTGCGCCGCCGGTGAGGGCGGGCATGAGATTGTCAATACGACACGGGTTGGTATAAGCGAGGGGAAAGAGCTTCCCCTGCGTTTCTATGTTGCCGGTAACCCCAATGTATCAAAAAGATGAGTATTCCAGGTCAACGATCAGCGGCAGGTGATCGGACGCCAGTGATCTTACAGTTTTTGCGCCGAGGACTGACCAGTGTCCGGAAACCAGGATATTGTCCGAAAAATAAACTGGTTCGTGAGACGGATAGGTAGGGATTGTTAACGCAGAGAAATTCAACAGTCCATTCAGGCTTTTTAATTCCTCCGCTTCCGGTCCTGTATTGAAGTCCCCCGCCAGGAT
>JBAZGB010000039.1:0-26055 GCA_041653135.1 Eubacteriales bacterium
CTCTGAAAAACAAACAGACGGTTTTGCACCGCAGAATGTAGTACCTAATTATTTTGACGGATCGAGGCTGTAAGGGGAGTTTGGGGCTTTGGAGGGGAAAGTTGGGTTAATGGTTCCTTCTATAAAATATTGCATTGCTTTGACATCATCCGGCTCATAAGCTTCCTCGCCACATGATTCACAAATATAGACATTTATTCCCTTAAAGACCACAGTTTTTCCTTTCCATGCTGTCTCTACATCCTTTTGTATTTTTGTCATACTGCCGCTGCAGATATAACATTGCATAACATTACCCCCCTAGTCCTGGGTGTGTTTTTTATTTTTTTCTTTTTTTAATTGGTCCCAGGTCATCCCAAATTTCATCTTTAAACCTGCAAACGGTAACTATTACGGGACGTGGAAACGCAAGGGCGACGGCCATATAGAAAGTTGAACCGTCTTCGCATTCACCTTGAAGCAATACTTTCAAATCTTGCCCGTGTCCCTGGTGCTCAATATATTGTCCCTCCAGTGAACACCTTTGTATATCATCATCGCTGATTTCTCTCTCTCCCATACTTACAAAAGCATGCTTTGAGATAATGTAGTTCCGGGTCCTTCCTGTTTTCTTGAGCAATTCCAACCATGCTTCAAGCCAAGAGGTCAATTGCAACCCCGTCCCTATAATATATTATAAGATATCATAAATTACAATAAACCAGTGGTCTGTTGATTCTGTATCATTTCAGCAAACCGATTGCATTTCGCAATACAATCGGGCATAATAGTAACAGAATAGGAGGTGTTCGTTATGGCAAGAACATCAAATATATTTGCCCGTGTCGAGCCGGAAGTCAAAGAACAGGCGGAGCTTGTTTTAGAGCAGCTCGGTATCCCGATGTCAAACGCAATCGGACTTTTTCTCAGGCAGGTTGTGCTTCAACGAGGTATTCCCTTTGAATTGAAGCTACCGCAAAGTAAACCTCTGTCAGTGAGTACGCTTACCGAGGAGCAATTCAATGCTGAGATCGAGAAAGGTCTAGCTGATCTGACCGCCGGAAGAGTCGTTTCTGCGGAAAACGTCGCCGACAGAATACGCCGGGACTATAAAAAATGAGCGAAGTGTAGTTTATACCGAGCAAGCTGAGCGCGACTTACGCAGCATATTCGAGTATAGCGCATTCTCTCTGCTTGAACCGGAAATTGCAAAAAATCAATCACGGCGGATCATGGACGCTATAGCGAAGCTAAATGAAATGCCGCTGTTGTATCATCTTTACGAAAAAGAGCCGTGGGACAGTAAAGGCTTGCGGTTATTGCCAATAGACAATTATTTAGCATTTTATAAAATAAAATATAGCTCTCCTCTTGCAAAAGAATAAAGCAATGTATATACTTAATATATAAATGATATATACATTTTGAGGTGATAAAATGAAGACTAAATTGACTCCCATTAGATTTCCTGCCGAACTCTTAGCTGAAATTGACAAGTATATAGAGGATGGCAATAGAAGTAAGTTTATCATTGACGCTGCCCGAAAAGAACTCTACAGGCTAAAACAAAGGAAAGCCATCCACAATGCGGCGGGTATTTTTGATGAGAAGGCTTATCCTGAACTAAAAACATCTGAAGACGCTGCAGACTGGGTAAGAAAAATAAGGGAAGAATCAGAGATCAGGAGGAAAGCTCTCTTTGGTGAAAGATAACGGTTTTCTTTTAGATACAACAATCCTGATAGATTTATTTCGAGGCCGCCAAGATGTCATAGTTTTTCTGGACAAGTTATCACATGAAGGCTCTTTTTTTATTTGCGCCATAGTAGTGTCAGAAATATTTTCAGGTGTCCGTCCTGAAGAACTGTCCCAGGTTGAGGAGTTTTTTGAAGCGATGGGTTACGTTCAAATAGATTACAAGGCTGCAAAAAGGGCGGGCCTGTACAAGCGGGACTTTCAGAGAAAGGGAATAAACCTCAGCATCTCAGACATGCTTATTGCTGCGGCCGCGGTCGAGAATTCTCTTGTTCTGGTCACTAAAAACGTAAGGCATTTTCCGATGTGTGAGTTAGAAGTCATTGAACATTAAGAAGCTATCATGTTTGAAAGGATGAAAAAAATAATCAACAAAGAACTCATTGTGATAATCCAGGCGCAGGGTTCGTTTGAACTTGACTGGCAGATAACTGCAGAACAACCGGCTGGAAGTCACCTGGCTTTCCAGGAAGAATTATATAGACACTTTTGGGAGAATGCCGGCGAGGCCCTGATCTTCCTGGGCTTCGCAGATAAAAGAACAAGCATGTCTGAATCACTTCATTATCTCAGACAGATAGCTGCTGCCTTTGTCAAGAAGCTGACCCAGAATCCGGAAATAGAAGTGCTGCGTGGAAAAATCGTTGTTGAAATTGCCGGGGAAGAAATACAGCAGTTCCTGCAGAATGCGCCTTTTTTAAACGGCGCCGAATACTTGAATCAAGCCTGGCTTGAAGATCTCTGGGGAAAACTGCATCAGGCCTTTCGCACGCTGATTCAGGCCTACCAGGGCAGTGTCGGAGATTTTTTTGCGGCTTACAATCCTGATATTCATCTCGCCGGACGTGTTTTCTTTCATTTGGTGGAGAGTAAAAAGGAGGAATATCCGTTTGCTTTTTTGGCAACTTATTCTACGGCTGTCTCTAACGAGGGGAAATCAAAGCATCTGCCCCTGAAAAATGCCATTGCCGAATATGGCGAAAATAGCAGAAAGCTCTTAGAACTGCTTGCGACCGTGCACAAAGCCTCGGAAAGAAGTGCTTTTATTTCCGAACTGGTTGAATCGGGAGAAATATTTCATCCCCTAAGCCTGACAGTCGCTGAAGCCTATACTTTTCTCAAGGAAATCCCGCTTTACGAGGAAGCGGGTATTTTATGCCGAATGCCCAATTGGTGGAGAAATAAAGCAACTTCCTTAAAAATGTCAGTTACTGTCGGTGAAAAAACGCCTTCCCGTTTGAACCTGGAGGCGCTCGTGGATTTCAATGCGGAATTATTTCTGGGCGGAGAATCAATTAGTGTCAGCGAATTGAAGAAGCTGCTTGCGGAAACAGACGGACTTGTTTTAATCAAAGGAAAATGGGTGGAGGTCAATCATGAGCGCTTGAAGGAAACGCTCAAGGCCTATGAACAGGCCCAAAAACTGATGGGCAAGACAGATATCAGTATGATTGAAGCCCTGCGCTTTCAATTGAATGCCCAAAAAATATTGAAGATTCCCGAAGAAGCCTGTGAACTTGAAGTTACGAATGGAGAATGGCTTAAGGCGGTTGTTAACAAGCTGACCTATCCTGATACTATTGAAACTGTTACCTGTGGTGATGGTTTTCAGACCGTTTTGCGTACTTATCAGGAAAAGGGCTTAAACTGGCTTCATTTCATGAAAACTCTGGGACTTGGCGCCTGCCTTGCCGACGACATGGGTCTGGGAAAAACCGTTCAGGTTATTGCCCTGCTGAATTATCTGCGCGCCAGGACGCGGGAAAAAGCCTTACTGGTTATGCCTGCTTCACTTATCGGCAACTGGATCAGTGAAATTGCCAGGTTTGCTCCCGGCTTGAAATATTACGTGATCCACCCTTCGGAAAATAAAATTCCGGAGAAGCAGGACAGCGCTTGTCTCGAAGAATACGACCTTTGCCTGACGACTTATGGTATGCTCTTAAAATACGATTGGCTAAAAAATATAACCTGGGACTCCTTAATTTTGGATGAAGCCCAGGCTATTAAGAATCCGGGCACGAAGCAAACAAAGGCTGTCAAACAATTAAAAGCCTCCTATAGAATTGCCATGACGGGTACACCGATCGAAAACCGTCTTGCTGATTTATGGTCATTATTTGACTTTTTGAATAAAGGGCTTTTAGGAAGCGCCAATGAATTCACCGGTTTCACGAGGAAACTCACGGAAACTCCTGAGGGCTATGCCAGATTGAAGCGGGTTGTCAGCCCATTTATTCTGAGACGCTTGAAGACAGACAAACATGTTATTTCTGATTTGCCTAAGAAAATTGAGATGAAAACTTATGCGACCCTTACTAAAAAACAGGTGGTACTTTATAATAAGCTTGTAAATGAGCTTAAAATAAAGCTTGAATCTGCCGGGGATGGAATAGATCGCAGAGGACTCGTCCTTTCCTCACTGATGAAATTTAAACAAATATGCAATCATCCGGATCAATTTCTCGGTCAGAATTACTATGCTGAGGAGGAAAGCGGGAAATATACCAGGCTGCGGGAAATTTGTGAAACCATTGCCGGGAAGCGGGAAAGGGTCCTGATCTTTACCCAGTTTAAAGAGATTACCGGGCCGCTGAAGGACTTTCTGGAGACAGTATTTCAGTGTCAGGGACTTGTCCTGCACGGCGCCACAGCAGTGAATAAAAGAAAAGAGCTTGTGGCCGAATTCCAGGGCAGGAAATATGTGCCTTTTATGGTGCTCTCGCTTAAAGCAGGTGGTGTTGGACTTAACCTGACGTCTGCCAACCATGTTATTCATTTTGACAGGTGGTGGAATCCGGCGGTGGAGAATCAGGCAACAGACAGGGTCTTCCGGATAGGCCAGCTGAAAAATGTTATTGTTCATAAATTTATAACGAAAGGTACAATTGAAGAAAAAATTGATCTGATGATTGAGGATAAAACCAAACTGTTGCAGGAAATCATGCCTGATGTTCAGGAAAACTGGCTTACCGAAATGGATAACAAGCAGCTCCTGGATTTATTCAGGCTTTCCAACTAAAGTTGCGAGGATTGAATATGTCATATTACGATTACGACGGTTTCCCGGAATATGTTCCTGTCGCGGAAAAACGCAGGCGAGCACAGGAAAGCGTGGAAAAATTAAGGAAGAAAAATCCGGATATTTCTCCGGTGATTATTTCAGGCAGCAAGCTGACCAGAACCTGGTGGGGAAAATCCTGGAATGCTAATCTGGAGCGCTATTCGGATTATGCCAACCGGATAGGCAGAGGCCGCAGTTACGTCCGTCACGGAGCAGTCCTGGATCTTAAAATAACTGAAGGCAAGATCAATGCTCTCGTCAAAGGGAGCGCCGCCAAACCATATCAGGTGAATATCAGCATTCAGCCCTTGGCCCGGGATATTTGGGAAGTATTGACCAACGATTGTGCCGGGAAAATCGATTCCATGCAGGAACTGCTTGAAGGCAAATTCCCCAAAGCACTTTCCGAATTATTTACAGCCAAGGGTAAAGGCTTGTTTCCTGCTCCGCAAGAGATTTCTTTAAAATGCAGCTGTCCAGACTGGGCTATAATGTGCAAGCATGTGGCTGCGGTTCTGTATGGGGTGGGAGCGCGGCTGGACGATGATCCCAGCTTGTTTTTCGTTCTGCGCAAAGTAAATATTAATGATCTTATTTCCGAAACGATCAGTAAGAAAGCCCGAACCCTGCTGGAAAAATCAAAAGCCAAAAGCCGCAGGGTTATCGAAGATGCTGATATTTCAGGTATGTTCGGGATTGATATGGAAACCGGAACGGCCGGCAAAGCTAAAGAATCTGCCAGGAAAAAGAAACCGGGAGAATCTGAGGCGAAAAAGGCCTCCGGCAAGAGATTGAAACTCTCAGATAAGGACAGACTTCTGATCGCGCCGTGTGGAATGAATTGTCATATTTGTACAGCTTACCTCAGGGAGAAAAACAAATGCCCCGGCTGCCGGGGAAGCAATTTAGAAAAGCCCGTTACCCGGGTTAAATGTAAAATTAAAACCTGTGAAGCCTTTGCCGGTAACAGAGCAGCTTTTTGTTCGGAATGTCTTGAATTTCCCTGTGTAAAATTGAAAAAATTAGATAAAAGATATCGCACTAAATACAATATGAGTATGATTGAGAATCTGGAAAATATTAAAAAGCTGGGAATAGAAAATTTTATTAGAAATGAAACAACAAGATGGCTTTGTCCTGCATGCGGAGGTACTATCTGTGTTCATAAAGGGTATTGTTATAACTGTAAGAACAGCAAACAGGAATAATTAGGAAGTCAGTTTAATGGCGCACAGGAAACCCAAGACGCTGTCTATGCTTATTTCAACAAACATAAAAACGCGGAGCAGTACGTAGATCGCCTGGCTGGGGAGCGGCTTCTAAGAATTTCCGCTGCATTAAAAAACATCAAACTTATAAGTTGTTGTAGTCCTTTATTTTATCTAAATCTCTGCCACATTTTTTACACATAGGGGTATACAAAGAAAAGTCTGTTTGACAATCTGGGCATTTCCAAATCCTGGCTTGTTCTTTAAGCCACTGATCGACTCCAATAGTTTTGATAGTCGTTAGGTTCTTTGGGATTATTTTTAAATGCGGCAAGTTGTGTTTATTCGAGAAATCCTGCAATAATTCGTTGCAAAAATTACATGGGTAATCTTCGCAATCAATGCAATGATCAACTCTTTTGTTAATAGCGCAATTTCGTATTTTGCAGTTTTGACAGGTTCCAAATATTGTATCAGTCTTGCAGCCATAGCACTTTATCTGTGAAGGTTCAACTTTTAAATAGGGGGCAATTTGATCTTCATAACCGTTCTTATAAGCCATTAGAATATCACATGCGCCACAATAAAGCCCGCAATATGAGTCATAGTTAAAATTACTCGTACTATCCCTCCTTTTTAATTGAAAACAGATTTTATGGAGTTTTTGTTATTTACTTATTAAAAAACTTATTCGACAGAAAAGAAGCGTTTCCTTTGAAGAATAATATCGAACAGTGTCAGTGAAAGTGTAAATCGAGAGGATTTGAGGTGGATAGCCAACAACATTTAAGCACAGAGCAGCAGGCAGTTTTAGACTGCATCCCCGCCAGCCGCAAAGAGGCAATTAGCCGCCGCTACCTGGTGGTCTATAATCCCATGACCTATGAGCTAGGTATGTATGTGGCTTAACCGCAACGCACGAAAGACAGCCATTAGAGGCATACAAATTTCGGGATGTCCCCTGTAACCAGCAATCCGGGTATCCAGGAGATTTATGTTTATAATATTAACTGCTGACGGCATGGTTTAATATATTTTTACTTTGAAATGATCGTGGCGTTGGGACAACGTTCTTTTAATACATTTAAAAAAGCTTCAGTATCTGCAGGAGATATCAGAATGAACTTGCTGTTGGAATATTCAACTTCCAGCCGGTCTAAAGATAGTGCGGGACTTGAAAGAGGGTTGCGTGACGGACGAACTAGACTGCCTAAGCGGACTAACTTCACTTAAAAAGTAAATAGCGTCAGTTTGTCTGGCTATGATTGTACGGAAAACCGGGCTGACCCCCTAAAAATGGACAGTTAGTCTTTGTTGCTAACTATTTCGTAAAGTATCATTGAATTATTTAATCTGAAGGCTTCCCTGACGGCGCCGCCTAAAAGACCTCCAGGGCTCACCAAGGAACATGTTAAACTTTTACTGGTTTTAATTCTATCTGGTTGTTTTTCAGTAGTTGATAGCATTCCAGCGGCGGTAAGTATTTTGTTGCTGAATGAATCCGGTTTTTGTTGTAAAAGCGGATAAAGTCGACAACAGTTGCATACGCTTCGGCATAGCCGGCAAACTCATGTTGCGATAGGCATTCCCCCTCTAAAATAGCGTTAAATGATTCAATATGAGCGTTTAGATTGGGCGTTTTAAAAGGGATCCTTTCATGCTCAATGTTTAGCTCCAGACATTCCTCCTCAAAAAGGTTACTGATAAATTGTGGTCCGTTATCGGATCGAAGGACCGGTTTTTGTTCGGTTAATTGTCGTTTTAAAAGAGCATTTTTCGAGGTGATCACGGCATCCTTTGCTTCACAGGATAAACCGATATGGTAATCCACGATACAACGGTCGTATACATCAATAATCGGCATAATAAAAAAGAATCTGTCTTCTCCGGCAATGTAACCATATTTAAGATCTGCTTCCCAAAGCTGGTTGGAAGCTGTAATAACCCGGTTTCTGGCCAGCCGGCGTGGGTGTTTGCGCTTTATCTTCCGCTGCGGCTTTAAGATAGCCAGTTCCTTGCAAAGCCGGTATACCTTCTTTTTGTTGATGACTAGATTAAAATTCCGGCGCAAACAGTGGGTTAATTTTAAGTATCCATAAGCAATTCCCTCGGCGGTAATTAACTCACACAACCATTCTTTAACCTGTTCGTTGCTCACCACCTTATTATCCTTCGTTAAGGTATAACGGGATCTGGGCCGGCCGCCGGCAAAGATCCTGGGTTTGGGTTGGTGGTGTAAGTTAGCGTAGTACGTGGAGCGGCTGAGCCCAATAATCCGCAAAACCAGGGAAATTTTATATCCCAAAGAGATCCATTTTTGCGCCACGTCTATTTTATCGGCCAGAGTTGGTTCGTTTTTTTTAACAGATCACGAAGGATGGCAATTTCCAGGTCTTTTTCGCCCAATAGTTCTTTAACTGCTCGTTTTCCTGCGCCATTCTCTCGTAATCAGGGGAAGTACCGGTACCGTTTGTTCCCGGCACTCCTTTTTGCGGGTAGAAGGTGCCGTATCTTTTATAGCATTTTGCCCAACGGGCGACCAGGCTGGGAGCAACCTCATGCCTTCTGGCTACGATCGAGGCATTGCCCGTTTCCAGGGTTTCTTTCACGATTTGCATTCTCATCTCTGGTGAGTATTGTTTTTTAGTCAACTGAATCATGCCCCCTTATTTAACTTTTATCAGATTGAGGTCTAACTGTCCAACCTCGTTAGGGGGCTAAATAGAAACAGCATTGTATATGTCGGAAGCAGGTAAGATGAATGAACCTAAAGCCAGAGGCCTCAATGCAGATCTTTACACCCTTCCTTGATTGTGCTAAACTAGGTTAAGGTTAGACTTCAACTACATAACAAGATCCCACTAGGGGCGCCGCCGGGCTGAGAGGCAATGCAATGCCGACCCTAAGGACCTGATCTGGATCATGCCAGCGTAGGGAAGTGGAAAAATCGGACTTAAAACGCACTCCCATCGGGGGTGCGTTTTTGGATCAGTATCCGTTGAAGCAGGAGAATAATGGGAGTGAAAGGAGCGCCGGTATGATTGGCAAAGTAAACGATGATTTTTTTAGTAAGACAATTCTGCCACACACAGGAGCGGCATCATCACAAATGGTGGTCGGGCCGGGCATGGGGTTAGATGCGGCCGTTCTCAAGATCGGGGATGAATACCTGGCAATCGCCGAAGATCCGATTTTTCCTGGACCGACCACATCCCCCGAAGAACTCGGTTGGCTGACCATACATATCGGCGCCAGCGATGTGGCGGTGATGGGAATCAGACCACAGTTCATGACCTATTCCCTGCTGCTGCCGCCCGGAACCCCGGAAGATTACGTTGCCGAATTAGTCAAGAGTATCAGTAAACATGCCCGTGACTTGGGGATAGCGATCGCAGGTGGTCATACCGGTTACTATGGCGCTGTGACGATACCGACCATCGGGGGCATTACCGTTTGGGGTCTGGGTCGTGAATTCGTGACGCCGGCAGGCGCCCAGGCAGGAGATGCGGTGTTGATTACCAAAGGAGCGGCTATTGAGGCAGCCGGGCTCCTGGCCTGTGAACTGGGGTTGAAGCTGATGGCCGCAGGCATTGCTCCCGAGTTAGTAGACCGGGCGCGCAAGCGGCTGCGGGAAATGTCCGTGGTGTCAGATGCCGGTATAGCCATCTCTGTTGGCGGCGTCCACGCCATGCACGACGCCACTGAGGGCGGGCTTGCCCGGGGCTTGTGGGAACTTGCCGAAGCTTCGCACGTCGGTTTGAGAATTGAACGCTTCAAGGTTCCGGTGCCGGAAGATATCCGGGCAGTCTGCGGCTACTTTGGCCTCAACCCCTATGAGGTGATCAGCGAGGGCACACTGGTCTTGACCTGCGCCTTTGAAAAGACCGGAGATCTGTTGGAGGCCTTCAAAGAAGCCGGGCTGGATGCCGCTGTAATCGGCCGGGTGCTGTCGGCGGCAGAAGGGCGTTGTTGGGTTGAAGCCGATGACCGGATAGAGGAACTTTTGCCTCCGCCGGTCGATCGTTTCTGGGAGGTCTTCTTTAATGCCCTGACGCTTAATGATGACACCCGTACTGCCAGAGAGAGAGCGTTATGCCAGGAACTGGATCGAGCTGTCGGAGAGTTAAAGCAGTCCGGTATCGTTGGGCTAATCCCGGAGATTGGCGCCAATCTGGCCTTTGCCTTGCCGGAAGCCAGGGAGCTAGATGATATCGCCGCTATTCCCGGACGCCTCCTGCGAATGAAAGGCAAGGTGGCAACGCTGGGGGATGCGGAAATGGGATGCTCAAGATACATGGGCGGCGCCCTCCTCTTGGTGAAGGAGTTTTTCCCGGCTGCCCGCTGCATTATCAATCTGCATCACCATCCTTTAGTCCATCAGGCTTGCACAGCATTGGGTTTTAATATCACCAGCATGCCGGAGTCACCTGACTATCGCCAAACTGACGCAGACTTCGACACCGACCTGCGCCGGACATTGAACACCTGTACGGTGTTACCGGATGTAATTGAGATACCGGATCGTATTAACCTGGAGCGGCTGATCTTGGTTCTAGGGGAAAGCCTCACCGATCTTGTATCCAAGGTCAAGACCCTGGGAGTATATCTTTCATAACTCAAGGTTCATAAGTTTCGCTCTCCGCCGGGATAAAGGCGGCGGCAACGCTCACATAGACGGAATTCCCGCGTCATGGGCAATTGCTGATGCAGCGGAAAAGTCGTGCACATCAAGCTTCGGGTTGCCGATGCTCCCGGCAAAAAGACTTTGTTTTGGGTGTAAGTTCCTTACGGAAGTTCTCCGGGTCCCGGCGGTCGACAAAAGTGACCTTAGTCTTTCTCCTTTTACCAGCCCCGCTCCTGCATCCGCGCCTCCTCGGCGATGCGGGCCTGCTCAGGTGTTGTGACATCCATAATCACACCGCCCTTGAGCATTTCGGCGAAACCTTTCTTAACTGTCCAAGTACCGTGTTCCGTCAACTTAAAACTCCCCCTTCCGCACCAACTACTGCTCCTGGAATAATGCTGTGCTTAAATATCTTTCACCCGTGTCAGGCAACACCACTACAATGGTTTTTCCTGCGTTTTCCGGCCGCCTGGCTATCTGTAAAGCCGCAAAAGCCGCCGCTCCGGATGAAATGCCGACCAGCAGCCCTTCATCCCTGGCAAGCCTGCGTCCGGTCTCCAAAGCTTCGGCGTTTTTAACTTTGAAAATCTCGTCTACAATGTCAAGGTTCAGCACCTGGGGAACAAATCCGGCGCCGATGCCCTGAATGACATGCGGACCGGGTTGTCCACCGGACAATACCGGAGACTCAAAAGGCTCTACGGCAACTACTTTGAAATCAGGCCTGCGCTTTTTAATAACTTCACCAACACCGGTAATCGTGCCGCCGGTCCCTACTCCGCCGACTATAAAATCAACCTTGCCGTCCGTATCTTCCCAGATTTCTTCAGCAGTGGTAAGGCGGTGTATTTCCGGATTGGCCGGGTTCTCAAACTGCTGGGGCACAAAAGAATTGGCTATCTGAGACGCCAGTTCATTAGCTTTCCTGATTGCCCCCGGCATTCGCTCAGCGCCGGGAGTCAGTACCAGTTCTGCGCCGTACGCTTTCAGGAGGTTGCGGCGCTCAATGCTCATCGTGTCCGGCATGGTCAAAATCAGCCGGTATCCTTTTGCAGCGGCAACGAAAGCCAGGGCAATACCCGTATTGCCACTGGTCGGCTCAATAATAACCGTATCCTTGTTAATCAGCCCTTTTTCTTCAGCATCATTAATCATGCTATAGCCGATGCGGTCTTTTACACTGCCGCCCGGATTAAATGATTCCAGCTTGGCAATTACATGGGCCTGCACACCTTCTGTAACCTTGTTCAATTTCAGCAAAGGTGTCTTCCCGATTAATTCCGTGAGATTGTTTGCTACTTTAGCCATTATTAATTCCTCCAAAATATTTTTTTGTTTTACCAAATCTCTAACCGGCATCGACAGTATCTCAAATCGAGCGTCCCCTAAAATATGATTAGCAAGTAACTACCTCATCTTTTCGTTTTTGCCTATTTGAATGACCTGCCCGTTCCGGATTAACATGGTAATCGATCCGTATTTAATGTTTTTAATAATGTCCGGCAGCTTTTGCAAATCCGGCGGGAATAACATATCCTTTTCAGACACAGGCCCGGCTCTGCTTTTCTTATCCATTCCCCTACCCCCAGCTATGATCAACTAATTAATACTAAGACTATAATGCTTATTAAATTATAATACATATAATATCTATGTCAATAGTATGTAATATAATTTTCATGTTTTCCTAACACAAATCAGGATCAAAAAAACCGGCTCCAAAACCGGCGCCGGTTTAGATCTTTTTACCCGTAATTCCAGGCAACTCATGATTTATGCCTCCTCTTCTCTCCAACTGTGCGCCGCCTGCACCATGGCCCTGATGTTTTCCAGCGGCGCCCCCGGCGGTATATCACAGCCCGGCATAAGCACATAGCCGCTGCCTGCGCCTGCCTGCTCAAGGCAAAGGCGGCAGGCGGCCTTTACCTCATCCGGCGCGGCATTCTGCATGACCGCAACCGGGTTCATGTTGCCGGCGAAGGCAATTCTGCCGCCAATCCGGCTGCGCACTTTTCCTAAATCGACCTTGTAGTCTACAGAGAGAATGTCAGCCCCGCTTTCCGGGATTAAATCCAGACGGTTGGTTATGTTTCCGCAAATATGAACAGTCACCAGCGCGCCTTTTTGCTTTATCCTGCCTGCCACTTTTTTCAGGTAGGGCAGGGAAAACCTTTCAAACTGGCCACGCGAAATCATATCGCCCGACGAGGTCGGCTCAGCAATTGAAATAATCCCGCAGCCGGCCTCCACATACGGCTCCAGGTAACGGCAGCACAGCTCGGAAGTAAAGTTCAGCACTTCATGCACCGCCTGCTGATCTTTATAAATACCGCGCATCAATTTTTCCACCCCGTAGACCATTCCCGCCAGCGTAAAAGGGCCCCACTGGCTGGACCCGACCAGGGTCTTTTCTCCCACCGCTTTTACCACGTGACAGGCCATCTGCCACAGCGTACGAATTCCCTGATCATTTTCCAGGCGGCTTAAATCTATTTTTTCAGCGTCCGCCGCATCTTTTAACAGCGGTTCCTGCACGTCGGGAGCGCCCCTGGCGCGAAATTTTATTTTTCCTCCCAGTCCGCGGACGACTATATTGTGATAGCCGGAACCCGGCCAGATAATATCCGACTTCACCTCTTCATTGGTACGAATAATGATTTCTGCCGCCTGCTGCGGACCCATGGACAGCGCCCCCTCCAGGGAGATCCCCTGCCGGTTGAAAGTCCAGACTCCGGCAGACAAAAGAGCAACCGGGGGACGCTCGGTCCTTTCCAGCCGGATAGCTTTCAAGACAACATCCTTGCCGCTCACACCCATTCACATCCCTTCTCACGCGGATTTAACAAATACCCTGTTAAAATCCTTATAATCAGCCGACGCCAGCCATTATCAGCTCTCCTTTACTGTATCCGTCATTGCTCTGATGTTAGACAGAGCCGAAGACGTGCTTAACCCACAGGCCGGGGAAATGATATCAACCCCGTCCCGCACCAGCCTTTCGGCTTGCCCGGCTATTTTGTCCGGAGCGCCGAACTGGAGCAGATAGGTGCTTAGATTGCCCATAGTAGTGACGCCGGGGAAATCCTGTTTGAGCAGGCGCAAATTAACCAGGGCGTCGGTGCTGATGGCGTCCGCGCCGATAGCCGGCAGCAGGTGTCTGACTGCCTTCATGTTGCCGCAGATGTGCACAATTACCGGCACGTTCAGGCTGTGCACTCCGGCGATTATTTTATTGAGATATCTTACGGCATATTCTTCAAACATTTTCGGACCGAGTATCTCCCCGGTGGATGTGGGGTCACCTATGACAATCGCCGTGGCCCCGTTATCCACCAGCAGCTGCGCATACGCCACCAGAAAACGGCTGACATAATCAATGACCCTGTGCGCATTTTCCTTGTCTTTTCTTAATTCCCGCAGAAATGTAAGCGGGTCGACAACAGATGCCGCCGTGCTGATGGGTCCGGTCAGGCTGCCGATAACCGGCACATCAGGGTGTTTTGCAGACAACCGGTAAGCCGCCTGGACCACGGCGCCTATTCTCCCTGAAGAAATTAAAGCCTGCACATTTTTAAATTCCATCCGGGAAACGGAAGGATATGTTTCACGGGCAATCTTCGGCTCACAGGACAGCGTGCCAAAATCAATCTCGCTCCCCAGGACCTCGGCCTCCACCGTCATGCAAAAAGGGACTCCTATATTTTCAAAGCCTGTCTCCTTATATACATCAACGGCCAAGCCGGCCATCATCTCCTCGTCACTGTGCGCTTCCGGCAGAGTATGCCCGGTCTTGTTCATCACATCGACAATAGCTGCGTTCATCATGCCCCCGGTGCAGATAACCGGCGGCCGGTCGGTTCTTTCCCGCCGCAAAACCCTGGTCAGCCTTTCCCGCGGGCTTAATTCACTCATGGTTAACCCCTCTTTCAAGCTGTTCTATGTTTACCGGGTAGCCTGCCTCCCATACTGTATCCAGCATGGCTTGTATATTCCGGAAAGGCGTCTCGGTAGGCAGGCTGCAGCCGGAAGCGACGATATAACCTTTGGGACTGTCGTATGCTTTCCTTAGGCAGGCAACCACAGCCGCCCGCACATCGCTGGTTGTCCCTCGCAGCATCACCTCGGAAGGCCTTACATTACCCATGATCCTGACCCTGCCGCCTACTTTTTGTTTAGCCTCCAACAAATCCGCCTCATTGTCAATGCTCAGGCAGTCAGCCCCCGCGTCCGCCATCATGCCCCATATCCTGCTTGTCTTGCCGCAGATATGCAGGGTAACCGTTTTACCCAGCGTATGTATAAAATCAATCAGTCTTTTTAAGTACGGAAAGGAAAACTCTTTAAACTGGCCCGGACTGATCACCGTGCTTGAAGACATGGGGTCCGTCAGGCTGGGGGCACAGCCGATGTCCATCATCGCCCGGGCATACCTTAAATTGGTCTGCAGGGAAATTTCACATAAGCGGTGTACTTTCCCCGGGTCTTTAAGAGTAAGCCTGACCAGTTTCTCTGTCCCGATCAGAAAAGAGGCATTGGTAAAAGGCCCTGTCAGGGCGCCGGTCACGCTTACTTCATACCCCACCTGGTCCAGAGCGATCTTCATAGCTTCCAGGTGACCGGGCAGATTCCCGTCACGGTACGGGTTGGCCGGCTCCAGACTGTCTATTTCTGAGTTATCCGTCAGGGCCGGGGTTTCCAGGTAGGCTGTTTCATCCGGCGGGTAATGGACTTTCGCGCCCATAGCCTCGGCCTGGGTATAAAGATCGGTAAAAACCCTGATCACATCATAGCCAAACAGCTTGTACGCAGCCACCTGGGCGCTGGCGATCAGCCTGCCGTTACCCCGGAAGTCGGACACCCGGGCCCCAATCACCCGGGCCGCGGTGTTGCCGACAATGGGCACGCAGGGCAGCCTGTCGATGGGATCTCCCCGGTTATAGGCGCTGAACCGTTCCAGGGGAGTCATCTGGTCCGCGGTCATCCCCGGACACCTCCGGTCAGTCTTTTCGCCAGGCGCACGGCGCCGGCGGCATTGGCGGCGTAGCCGTCCGCTCCGATTTTATCGGCAAAACTCTGCGAAATGGGACCGCCGCCGACCATCACCCGGATTTTGTCCTTTATTTTTTCTTCATGTAAAAGCTGCACTACTGCAGCCATGGCGTCCATAGTGGTGGTCATCAGAGTGGAAACAGCGATGATTTCAGCCCCCACTTCTTTGGCCTTATCGACAAACTTTTGGGGAGAAATATCCCGGCCAAGGTCATAGACATCAAACCCGGAGGTCTCCAGCATGATTTTGACCAGGTTTTTTCCGATATCATGCGTGTCGCCCTCCACCACACCAATAACCACTTTCTTCCTGCCGCCGCTTTGCTCACGCTTCAGATGCGGTTTCAAAACCTCCAGTCCGGCATACATGGCATCAGAACACATCAGCAGCTCCGGGATAAAATACTCCTCTTCTTCAAAAAGCCTGCCCGCCCTGTCCATGCCGTCGGCTAACCCATGGACGACAGCCTCGTATGCGTCGTACTGCTCTGCGACAATTTCCCCGGAGACATGCACACTTCTTTCTTCATCCATTTCTAAAACAGCCTGCGAGAGTTCGCTGTAAAGGACTTCCTTATCTTTGGACATTTAAAATTCCTCCGTTTAAAGGATTATCTTCTCCACCTCAAAAGATAGCTTTCCGCCCGGTCAAAGAAATAAGTAATCACTGTTACCACAAGCCCCATAAAGATGATGCCGACAATTACCCGGGGGTAATCGGCAAAATCCGAAAAATACTTGACATACCAGCCAATCCCCGACGTAGCCCCAATCATTTCCGCCGCCGTAAGCAAGATAATCGAGAACACCAGACCGACAGTGGCGCCGCTGATTATGGAGGGCAGGGCGCCGGGCAGGATAACCTGAAACAGCATCGGCATTTCTTTCACATTTAACACCCTGGCTGTGTCAATTATCTTTTTCTCAATATTAAAAACCCCGTTCAGCGTATTAATGAAAACAGGCCAGAAGGCGCCGATAAAAATCACAAAAATAGAGGAAGCCTTGAAAGTCGGCAAAATGGCTATGGCATAGGGTATATACACAATGGGCGGAATCGGCCCCAACACCTTGGTCAAAGGCTTTGCCGCCAGGTACAGCCTGGCCTCTCCAGCCAATGATTAAAGCCAGCGGAATGGCGATTAAAAGCGCCAGAATATACCCGCCCGCCAGCAATTGTATGGAATTGATAAGACCCTTTAACATTACGGGAAACTCCGAAGTAAAAAGCTTCAAAACATTTCCGGGAGCCGGATAAAGAAATTTATTCAGAACCCCCAGCCTGGCCGTAAACAGATCCCACAACCAGAGAAGGGCCAGGACCAGGGCGGCGACGTCAGAGCAAGCCTGTACTTTTGCTTTGTTTTTATTCCAGAATAGATTGATTAGAAAAATAACCTGTATAATAACGGCCAGGCCAATCAAATAGTTATTCCCGGCAGGCGCCGATCTTCCCGGAAGCAAACCGCTCAAGACCAGCAGCAAAAAAAACAGGCTGGCCGGACTAATTATTCTTCTCACATAATTCTCCCTAAAAGACAATTTCATCTTCCCTTTCCTCCAGTAAATCGTCATAAAACAAGCCGACCAGCCTGTTTCTCAACTCCGCATAGGGCGACGTCCTGAACAGCTGGCTTTTGTCCCGGGGACGGGTAAAAGGCACCGTAATTTCCTTTTTAATCGTTCCGGAACCCGAAGACATGACAATTATCCTGTCGGCCAGCAGAATGGCCTCATCAATATCATGGGTGACAAAGACCACGGTTGTGGTTTTCTTTCCGTCCTCCCACAGCTTCAGCAATAATTCCTGGAGCGCCAAGCGATTTTTAGTATCCACAGCGCCAAAAGGCTCATCCATCAGCAGGATGTCCGGCCCCATGGCCAGGGCCCTGGCCATGGCGATTCTTTGCTGCATGCCGCCGGAAAGTTGGAAGGGGTAATGGTTTTTAAAGTCTTCCAGGCCGACCAATTCCAGATAGGTATCGGCGATCTGCTCGATTTCCTTGCGGCTGCTGCCCTTTTTTACCTGTTTAAGGCCGAAAATCAGGTTTTTTCTGGCAGACATCCACGGGGAAAGGGAATAATGCTGAAAAACCACTCCCCGGTCGTTCCCGGTCCCTATTATTTCCCGGCCGTCTAATAAAATGCTGCCGGAAGAGGGGAAGAGCAGGCCGGCAAAAAGGCTGATCAGCGTGCTTTTGCCGCAGCCGCTGGGGCCGACAATACTTATAAACTCCCCTTCAGCCACAGAAAGATTGATCTCTTTCAGAACGGTAAATTCCCCGTTTTGGTCCTTGTAGCTAAAAGTTAAATTTCGCAGGATAATCTTGGTCACTGATCAAGAAGAGCCTACTCCTCCCGGGTAGGCTCTTCTACCCTCCCTTATTCTTTGAAATCCGCTTTCAATTTTGTATAGATTTCATCATTTGAGCTGTTTTTCAGTACAGATTCCAGCGCACTTTTATAAATAGCGGTATTGATGTGATCTTCAATATTGATATCGGATTTGATATAGCCGATTTGTTTCATAAAGTCCCAGAATTCTACCACCCCTTGCTTATTGGGGTCCGGATTGCTGCTGATGTGCCCGCCGTAAGTTTCTCCTTCCAGCACCGCTCTGTCCACCTTGATATATTTAGCCAGAATATCAATTGACTCCACATGGTCGGTCTGATAGAACTTGTATGCCTTAAGCAGAGCGATTAAAAACTTTTCGTAATCCTGGGGATTGGCTTTAATCTTTTCCGTCAAAGCCACCTGGCGGCAGCATGGATGGTGGGGGAACACTTCCCCGCTGAATTTCACCAGCGCCAGGCCCTGCTGCTGGGCTAACTGCCTGTATGGCGTCCAGACAATACCCGCGTCCACGCAGCCTTTTTTAACCGCTTCCAGTACGGCGGCAGGAGTCTCAAGCTCCTGAATAGTGAGGTCTTTTTTCCAGTCGATGCCGGCCCGGGCAAAAGCGCCTCTGAAAACAATGTCTCCCGTGGAAAGCCTTACGGTCGCTATGGTTTTTCCCTTGAAATTTTTCAGGTCCTTGAATTGATCAGCTTTTTCCGGCTTGGCGATAATGGCGTGCCCTTCCGTCATTTGCCCGCCGAAAATGGTCAGGTCGTTCCCCTTGGCGATGAAAGTAAGGGGCGGCGCCGTACCGAAAGAACCGGCGTCCAGTTTCCCGGCCACAACGGCGTTAAGCCCCTCGCCGGAATTATTGAATTGAAAAAGTTCAGTGTTTAAGCCCTCTTCTTTAAAATAGCCCTTCTCCTGGGCGATAAAATAGAGGATATGTCCGGTGGAATTCAGATAGCCCACCTTGAAGTCTGTAAGCTTTTTGGGCGCTTCGGAACTGGGCGCAACGGCCTTCTTGGCGCTGCAGCCGCTGATTAGTACCGCCAGCGCAAACAGCGATACCAGCAGGGCAATATTTCTTTTATTCAATCTACCTTTTCCTCCCTTATGTAATTTCTTAACAGGATCATTTATAGGTCAACAAAATACGATAACTATTTTAGAACGATACATTCCCTGCCCCCTTTCGTTTAACATATATTAATTGTTTTCCGCCGCACTCATGCTGCCCCATTCCCTGCTGCAGGGCGCATTGAAGTGAGCGGCATACCCCTAATTTAATTTATTACAGCCAGGCGGCCGGAATTTACTCATCCATACTTGGGGTATCAGCTGAATGATAACCTGACAAAAAAGGCCAAGCAGTTTGCCCAAGGGACAAACTTCTTAGCCTCCAGTTTTCCGGTCAACAAATAATATTTTTAATTTATATACTACTATACCTATTGTTATAATATATATTATGATTGGTATTGTGTCAATGCTATTTTATAAAATTAAAAAGTCCGGATGCTAATCATTGCGGACAAACTTCCGGGACCGACTTTCCGTAAACAATTTAAATTGCTACTGCAGCGCCATCAGCAAGATGAAAATTTTTCCTCAATAAAGGAAGGCCAATGCCTTAAGTGCGATTTTGAGCTTTTATTCAAAGAACGAGTGGACCCGAGGATAAGCGAAACATCATTGATGAGAAAGCGGGTTTCATAATTATCCAGCCCGTCCAAAATCAGGTCTGCTCCCTGAACAAGCTTCTCAATATTAAATACGTTTACATCTGTAACAACTCCCTCAACTTCAACTGACGAGTTTATCTTTTTTAAGCGGCGCTGTGCCGCAACGGCCTTCGGCAGATGGTTGCTTATATCGTCTTCATTAAAAAGAATCTGGCGGTGCAAATTATGATATTCTATAAAGTCTCTGTCGATAATCTTCAACTTGCCCACCCCGGCGCGGGCAAGAGCTGTGGCGGCAATAGAACCCAGCGCGCCACAGCCAATAATAACCACTGTACTGTCCAGTAATTTTTTCTGCCCTTTTTTGCCTATGCCGGGGAAAATAATTTGTCTCGAGTATCTGTTGAACAACGTATACTCTCCCCTTACTTTTTACCCCTGACTGGCTTTCAGGCCCTGATCCAGATCGTCAATAATATCCCTGATATCTTCAATGCCTACGGAGAGTCTGACCAGATCCTCGGTTACACCGGTGCTGAACTGCTCTTCCGAGGTAAGCTGGCTGTGAGTGGTGGTGGCAGGGTGAATAACAAGCGATTTGGCGTCACCGACATTGGCCAGCAGAGAGAACAGTTTAAGGTTGTCAATAAGTTTGCGGCCGGCTGGTCTTCAAGGAAACGGGCGACTGCCAGGGCGTTGTCACAATGCCTTTGCACCCTTAAATGCAAAGTCTCCAAGCCCTGCAGGAATAAGAAGGCATTAAAAGGGCTTAAGCAAGCGCCGATATCCCTCAATAGCTGAAGCCGGACTTTAAGGATATAGGCCAAATTGCCGAATGCTTCGCTATAGACTATCCCGTTGTAACTGGGATCGGGGGTGGTGAAGTCCGGGAAATTGCCGTTGGCCCAGTTGAAGTTGCCCGAATCTACGATCACTCCGCCGATAGAAGTACCGTGGCCGCCGATAAACTTTGTCGCCGAGTGAACGACAATATCCACACCGTATTCGATAGGACGGCACAAGTAGGATGTCGGCAAAGTATTGTCAACTATAACAGGGATTCCCGCCTCGTGAGCGATTGCTGTGATTGCCTCGAAGTCGGGAACGTCCAGCTTCGGGTTGCCCAGGTTTTCCATATAGATTGCCTTTGTTTTTGGTGTGATGGCCTCCCGGAAGTTTTCCGGATCCTGCGGATCAACAAAAGTAACCTTAATTCCAAACTTGGGGAAGGTCTGTGAGAAAAGATTGTAGGCGCCGCCATAAAGGCTGTTTGCGGAGATAATCTCATCACCTGTGCGGGCAATATTTAATATGGAATATGTTATGGCCGCCTGACCTGATGCTGTGACCAGAGCCGCCGGTCCACCTTCCAAAGCGGCAATTCTTTGCTCCAGAATATCCCAGGTGGGATTCATAATCCGAGTGTAGATATTGCCAAATTCTTTTAACCCGAACAGGTTCGCCGCATGGTCGGCGTTGTTGAAAACATAAGAAGTGGTTTGATAGATAGGCACTGCCCTGGCGTTGGTAGTCGGGTCAACCCGCTGACCGGCATGAACAGCCAGTGTATCAAATTTTAAAAACTTTTTCAGTCATTTTTGTCCTCCCGCCTTTTATTTGTATATCTTTTTTGCGATACTGTTTTTCCTTCTTCTGTTGAGTTATTACCAGTTACATCTTCGTCATGTTCACCTCCTCCCACATTCAGCGGTCTCCCGCAAACAGGTTATTTGGCGCTAACTTAATCCTGTCGATACAACCAACAAGACCTCTTCGGCGCGAGCATCGTCCTCTTCCCGGAAGGGGGTTGCTTTACCGTCAATCAACGATAATCCCTGAATTACCCGTACATTATTCACCCCGACCCAATCAAGGAAATTTCTTACCGTAAAAAGATGAATATTCGGCGTGTCGTACCACTGGTAAGGAAGCACCGGTGTAATCGGCATCCGGCCCGTCGAAGCGAGATATTCGACTACAAGCCGGTGCCCGAAGTTCGGAAAACTGATGATGCCCGCGCCTCCCACACGCAGCATTTCATTAAGTACAAAAATGGGTTTGTTAACCACCTGAAGCGTCTTTTCAAGCACAACAAAATCAAAATATTTATCCGGAAACCCGGTAATCCCTTCATCCAGATCCAGGTTAACAACAGGAACCTCCCTGGCAATAGATTGAGCAACCTGATCAATGTCTTTTTCTACGCCAAGCCCCAGCACAAGCTTATTTTTAATCAGCCTGGCCAGCAGTTCCCCATCCCCGCAACCCAGGTCAAGCACGGTTGCCCTTTCAGGAATAATTTCATATATTGCGTCATGGTCCCACCGGCTCTTTCTACGCATTTTCATTCCGGACCCCCTTCCAGAAAGCATTTCACTACGTGAGACAACCTGTCTACTTCAAGCAGGAAAGCATCATGACCATATGACGAAGGGATGTTAACGTAACTTACATGTTTTCTGTTGCGGGACATGGCCAAGGCCAATTCTTTCATATGTTCCGGCGGGTAAAGCCAGTCCGATGAAAATGCTACCAATAGCGTTCGACACTGGAAGGTCTGACACGCTTTATCGAGATCTCCGTCTCCCCGCGAGGATGCGTCATAGTAATCCGCAGCCCTGGTAATAAACAAATAACTGTTTGCGTCAAATCTTTCCACGAACGATTCTGACTGGTGCCGCAGATAGCCCTCAACTTCGAAATCCACACCGAGATGATATCCCGGTCCATCACCGTTGCAAAACTTGCGGCCGAATTTATTCTGCATGGATATTTCTGATAAATACGTAATGTGGCCCAACATCCGGGCGACCGAAAGCCCCCGGTCAGGAGTGGAACCGCCATAATAGTCACCTGAATGAAAATTGGGATCGGTTCTAATAGCGTATCTGGCAATAACATTAAAGGACAGCCCCTGGTCGCTCAAACGGGCCGATGAAGCAATAATTACCGCCCTTTCAACCCGGTCGGGATAAGCCAGCGCCCATTCCAATGCCTGCTGGCCGCCTATAGATCCCCCAGCCACAGCATACAAACGTTTAATTCCAAGGTAAGTAACCAGCCGTTCCTGAAGCCTCACCCAGTCTCCCACCGTTACTACAGGAAAACTTAATCCATAAGGCCGGCCGGCGCAGGGATCAATTGATGCGGGTCCTGTTGTGCCGTAGCAGCTTCCCAGAATATTGGAGCAGATGATAAAATATTTTTTCGTATCGAAAGCCTTCCCGGGGCCCACCAGATCATCCCACCAGCCAGGGCGGTTTTTTAACCAGGGACGCCCCAACTCATCAGCATTTTTAGTCCAGCCGGCGACATGAGCATCCCCCGACAGGGCGTGAAAAATAAGAATAGCGTTATCTTTTGCCGCGTTCAACTCACCGTATACTTCATATTCAACATATACGGGAGCGATTGTTTTCCCGCAATCAAGCGGGAGGGGATCTTCTTCGTCGGCGAGCAAGACAGTGCGGGGGACAACCCATCCTGCAGAATGTGAAGAGTCCGGTCCTGAATATTTAGCTGATTTTTCAGAAAGCAGATTGAGCGGATCACTCATTTTTTACACCTCAAGACAATAGTCAGTTGCCAAAAAGAGAACCTCTTCCAAAGATAAGAAGAGGCTCTTATTATTTCTTCTTATCTTTCCGGTGTTCCGGCAGGAATTAGCACCTTCCAAGCAAGAGCTTTCAGGTTGCTGAAGGTTCATCGGGCCAATCCCTCCCCTTCTCTGGATAAGATAGTATTTTAATTATATAACTATTATATATTAATATAATAGATGTTATTGTAATTTGTCAACAACATTTTCCCCCCAGGGCCTATCCTTTTTGAACCCGCGCCAATACTGCATTTATTCCCGAGACATGAAAAGTCATTAGCTTGCCGCGCAGGATAAATTTTTTTGACAGAACCATTATTACAGGATAGAATAGCAAGAAATACAATTGGATATATATAATTAGTTTTGTAGGAATATCTTCAAGCGAGGTGTTCACTCTTGAGGTTCTCTACACGAACCAGGTACGGGTTGAGAGCTATGGTAGATCTGGCGCTGCATCACAATCCGAATGTAACCATACCGCTTGCGCAAGTGGCGGAGAGGCAAGGTATATCAGAAGGATATCTGGAACAGGTAATGACCGACCTGCGCAAGGGAGGACTTGTGCGCAGCGTCAGGGGATCACAGGGCGGCTACCTTCTCGAACGGAAACCGTATCAAATAACAGTAGGCGAGATAATAAGGTGCCTGGATGGCCCGCTTGGTCCAACCGGCTGCGTAAAAGAAGAAAATCCCGAGTCATGCGACCGTTTTGATACATGCGTCACGCGGACATTATGGGAAAGAATCAGAGAATCGATAGCATCCGTAGTAGACAATACAACACTGGAGGATCTCTGCAAGGAAGCCGAAAAGATCAGGCTGGCCGGAGAAGCCAATATGTATTGTATCTGATAAAATATTTCGCCCTTGCCGGCCAAGGCGTCAATAAGCACCCTGGTTTGCTTTAAATCACCCCTCCTCATTTTGTTTCTTGCTCATTTTTCAAAAAGATATTGACAGGGAAATTTTGTTCGTCTAATATACTAGTATGTCAATAGATTTTATAATATAATTAATCTATTAATATTAGGTCATTCTTATCAGGTAAAAAACAAAAAGGAGTGGGGAAAATGCCAAAGATAGCAAACAGTCTTACCGAATTAATCGGCAAAACACCGCTGCTGCGACTCAGCCGGATATCGGAAGGAGCCAAAGCCGATTTGGTGGTGAAGCTGGAATCCTTTAACCCGGCCGGGAGTGTGAAAGACCGCATCGGATTTAACATGATCCGCCGGGCTGAGGAAAAGGGATTGCTGAAACCCGGCTCAGTTATTATCGAGCCGACCAGCGGCAACACAGGAATAGCTCTGGCTTTTATCGCCGCCAGCCGCGGCTACCGCTTGATTCTAACCATGCCTGAAACCATGAGCGTCGAGCGCCGGAACTTGTTAAAAGCATACGGAGCCGAACTTGTGCTCACACCGGGAGCTCAGGGAATGAAGGGGGCGGTGCAGAAAGCAGAGGAACTGGCCAAGGAAATACCCAATTCGTTCGTTCCACAGCAGTTTGAAAACCCGTCCAACCCCGAGATCCACCGGCTGACAACCGCAGAGGAGATCTGGGAAGACACAGACGGACAGATAGACATCGTTGTCGGTGGTGTGGGTACAGGCGGCACCATTACCGGCGTCGCCCAGGCAATTAAGCCTCGCAAACCCCAATTTAAGGCAATTGCAGTCGAACCTTCCGATTCGCCGGTTTTATCCGGAGGGCAACCGGGACCACACAAGATCCAGGGGATTGGCGCAGGGTTTATTCCCGGTGTATTAGACCTGACTCTGGTGGATGAAATTATCAGGGTAAGCAACCAGGATGCCTTTGTAACGGGACGCCGGCTGGCCAAGGAAGAAGGACTACTGGTCGGGATATCCTCGGGCGCGGCAGCTTTCGCAGCCCTGGAGGTAGCCCGCCGGGATGAAAACCAGGGCAAGCTTATCGTAGCCATCCTTCCCGATACCGGGGAGAGATACCTGAGCACGCTATTGTTTCAAGAAGAATAACAGTACATTTAAACCGCCGGATCATCTAAAAAAACGGGGGTTTGACAAGCTGCAGGAGCCGCTTCCGTGAATCGCGCTCAACGGAACCGACTAATTTAGCTTAGTTTTCCGCCGGTTTTGAAGTAATATGTGTTATTTATTTCAGAGTAGAATTATGTAGAATGATTTTCCTGGTGGCTTTTCATAATCTTAACCATTATTTAATACTGAATTAAAGAAACTAGTTTATTATGGCTTAAGTAGCTTTACTGGAAAGCGGGCGGTACAGAATAAAACAGGAGCTTTTCTGGCGGGTTATAGAAGACGTTATGAAAATCAGGAAATAAGCTTAATCATCGAATCAAAAAGAGTGTGCCTGAATCTTGACCTTTGCGCTGTGTAGCGGTGTTAGGAAGAAGCAGTATCGATTAAAGGAGAGGAGTGAAGAAATGTGGAGCAGTTATTGCGTTCTCTGGTAAGGATTCTCAGAGAAAGTGAGGGAGGTCTTAATGGATTGGAAATAGTACAACGTTTTAGGAAAGAGGGCGAAACAGTCGGTATAGATATACTTATCTGTCTTGATCAGGCTCTGGTAACAAGGGTAATTGATGTAGAGTATACTGGCGACGCCAATTTAAAATATAAGTCAGGGCCAAGGTAAGTATTCACTAAACCAGCATTTTATAGTATGGTGATGATCCCGTCTTTATGTTTCAGTTCCCGATACTCTTCGTTAAATCCCCTCCGTGCACCGCTGCCAAAAGTAACATT
>JBAZGB010000040.1:0-25357 GCA_041653135.1 Eubacteriales bacterium
GATGGTCAGGGAGGGTTTGTCTCTCGGGCTGCACGGAGCAATTATCAAGGCGGACAAGGAAAATATCCCGGTAAAAAAGGAGGGTCTTCAGATTATAAACCATGGTCAAACTAATCGTGTAAATGTCAACGTATTCCCTATCATGGAACCAATTAGTAAAAAAAGTATGAAATGCAAAACCGCAACCTTGAATTAGGCATAATCAGCGATGATTTGCATAATCTGTTTCGCAGCCTCACTATTCCGGTCGTCATGCTTAATAATAATATACTTATCCGGCGTTTTAATTCCACCGCGGAAAAAATATTTAAACTGATTAATACTGACGTTGGAAGGCCCCTAACCGATATCAATACGAATTTCAGCAACATCAATTTAGAGCAGCTGATCCTGGAGGTTATCGATACACTAATCAGTAAGGAAGTTGAAGTGCAGGACCGTAACGGCTGCTGGTATTCATTGCAAATCCGGCCATACAGAACCACAGAGAATAAAATAGATTGGGTCGTTATTACATTTTTTGATATTGATATAATCAAAAAAAATCTTGAGTCATCTCAGGAAGCCCGTGAATATGCGGAAGCTATAGTGGATACCGTACGGGAATCTCTTCTGGTTCTCGATGCCGATTTGCATGTAAAATCTGCGAATAAGGCTTTCTACCAAACATTCAAGGTGTCACTGGCGGATACAGTGAATAATATTATTTACAATCTGGGGAATGGGCAATGGGATATTCCCGGATTACGAATCCTCCTGGAGGATATTCTCGACAAAGATACAACGTTTGAAGGTTTTAAAGTTGAACATAATTTTCAATATATCGGTTTAAGGAAAAAGCTGCTAAATGCACACCGGACTATTGACCAAAAAAACCAAACAAAATTGATTCTTCTGGCCATTGAGGACATTACTTTTAAGAAAGAAGCACGATAAACAAAAATCAGGCAGTTATTAGCCTGTCATAAAACACACTGTATAGTATGTTGTGCGTGCTGTATAAGTGGTGATTATCAGGAGGAATTTTTGTGGAAAGTGTTGATGGTGATACAAAGTCTGGTAACTCCCAATCGATTATAGGTTTTTACGAAGACGAAATCCAGTCTTTAAGAGAAAAGTTAGAAATCAGACAATTAGACCTTGAGATGAATTGCCGGTTGCTGCAAGAAGCTCTTGAAGAGATAGAAGATTCCAGGAATCGCTATGCGGCTCTTTATGATTTTGCCCCGGTAGGTTATGTTACCCTGGATGGCAAAGGCTGTATAATAGAAATAAACCTGACAGGCGCATCATTGATAGGCCTGGAGAAATCTCAATTAATAAATGTGCCTCTAAACGTTTTTATCATTAAAAGTGATATAAAGCTGTTTTTAGATCATTTGCACCGCTGCAGGTCTACACATGAAAAGGTGACAACCGAATTAAGTCTTGCAACTAAACATGGAACAGTTATCCAGGTACACATTTTAAGCGTTCCTCATAAAGTCGCCGGCGTTTACGTTGACCAATACAGGACAGTAATAACCGATGTTACTGAAAAGAAGCTCTATGAAAGGGAATTAGCCCGACTTGACCGGCTTAATTTGGTAGGAGAAATGGCCGGCGGAATAGCGCATGAAATTAGAAACCCAATGACAGTTGTAAAGGGGTATTTAGAGTTTCTCGGCGCGAAAAAAGAATTCGAGAGGTATAACGACCGCTTCCAAATTATGATCTGTGAATTAGACAGGGCAAACTCTATTATTACTGAGTACCTTACCCTGGCCAGGAGCAAGGCCTATAATGCAAAACCGGAGAACCTTAACGAAATAATTGAAGATTTAATTCCTTTAATAGAAACAGATGCAATTAAAGATGATAAAAATATCAACGTGGAATTAGAAGCAGTGCCCAACCTGTTCCTGGAAAAAAATGATATCAAACAGATGATTCTTAACCTGACTCGCAACGGGCTTGAGGCTATGGACGCGGGTGGTCATCTTACCATAAAAACATTTACAAAGGGAAAAGAAGTAATCCTGGAAATAAGTGACCGCGGCAGTGGTATTCCATCAGAGCATTTGGATAAAATGGGCATACCGTTTTTTACAACCAAAGATTACGGTACCGGCTTAGGGCTTGCGGTATGCTATAAAATAGCCGCCAGGCATAACGCAGCAATTGACATACAAACCAGCCCGGCGGGCACTACTTTCTTCATTGGGTTTGGTTCTGGTGTATAAATTTGGTAACGAATAACAAAGTGTTACACTCCCTAAAAAGGAACTCACCCTATGCTCCTGTTAATCTAACGGAAGTTATTTATTTTAAAGAAGGGTAAAGTAGGCGGTATAAATGTGCTTAAAAATAATAGCGATGTGAAAAGTGGCGTTTAAAACAGCGTTTCAAGAAACGGCTTACGCAGATGTGTTCCGCTGCGTATAAAAAACTTTTGACAGGGAAACTATAAAAAGGAAAAAACACATACTCACAAGGAGGATTTCCAAATGTCCAAAAATGAGACCAATGAACCATCACGGCCGGCAAAAAAGATACCCGACATAGAAACTGAACAGGGAACAAATCCCACTAACTATAACCAATACTCCGGTCAGGGCGGGATGCAGTCACAGCCGTACGGCCAGCCTCAAGCTTATGGCCAGCCTCAGCAGCAGGGTCCCATGGTGTCCAGGCCGGTGGGCGCCCAGCAGCCTATGGCTTCACAGCCTTATATGCAGCAGGCGTTTCAGATCTACCAGCAAATTCAGCAGCTCAAAACCCAGGCTATACAGGAACAGCAGTATAACCAGCAGTACATGAAACAGTCCATCAACCAGGCTATTTCTCTTCTTAACCAGGGAATGCAGTATATGCAGCCAACCGGGGCGTTTTCCCAGATGATCCAGGCTATTGACAGTATGCAGCAGCTGCTCAAGCAAATTGCAGGCCAGCAGGCCCAGGAATTCCAGCCCGGCCAGCACACATACGGGAGTCAGTACACTTATCCGGGACACCAGGGTCCGTACACTTATTAACCCTTTGTGACAACAAAAAAATTACCGTTAAAATGGACATCCATGCCGCTAAAGCGGAACCAGCAGGAGGATAAAAAGGTACGTATTCAGTAAAACCGTCCAAAGGGCACGGTGTTGTCAACAGCGGACGACTTGCGAAGCGACGGTAACAGCAGCCAGCGAAGCGAGGGTAACCGGACTTTACATGCGAAACCAGCGGCTCTCCAAAGTTGATAGAAAAAGCAGTTTTTAATGCCAAAGTTAAAAGGGCGATGTTGTTAGTTATTCATATGCCGCCTTTACAGCACCGCTAGTCCGGTCCGAAGCAAGCCGCGCTGTTGTCGGTGCGGAGCATCGGAGTGAGCGGCGCCCGCACCATAATAATTAAGGAGAGGCGGTTAGGCCTCTCCTTAAGCGAGGTAATTTATGAAGCTGATTGGCTTATCTTAAATCCTTCAAGTTTACATGAGTGTATCTTCGTTGTTTCCTCTTGGCTACCAGATGCGTCAGGTAAGCCGCCCCTGTTAAAGAAACCATCAGAGCCTCGGTGACAATGGCTCTTTTGGAAAGCGCTCCTTTCAGATACGATCTGTTTAAGAGCACTCTTCTAAAAATTTTCTTCATCATAAACATCCCTTTTGTACCTCCTTTTGCTGAATATTCGTCAAACATAGCGGCTTACCTTCAAGTAAATTATGGATATTTGTAACTTGCATCCAAATATTCATAATTTAAAAGTCTTGCCGCAAGTAAATAAGGAGGTCTCCAGGAATATTAATAATGCATATTTTGGCGAAAAATATTTGGCGACAGTTTAGTATAGTTGAGTGAAAGCCGGTCTTTTTGCATTTTCTTGTCACCTTTTAACGGAATAATTGTCAAGGAATATACCTTTCCGTACCGAAATATATAACAAACGCAAAAGGGGGTTAAATTGTGGAGCAGTACATTTACGCAAAAAACAAGGCGGATCTCTCTGATAAACTAATCAGGATAAAAGCTTATAAAGAATCTTTACATAACGGCAAAGAGGCAATAGTGACATCACAGCTGAATAACGTTGATTTCAACGGCTGTACTCATAAAAGAATCTGGATAACTGTAGATCTCAAAGAATGCGCCAAATAAGGCCTTCCGCCTGCGGCTGATTGTTCTTCAAGATTATACAATTGATAACCCCGTATCTTTAGGATACGCGGGCGCCCGGAACAGCAAACTTTACGAAGAATGTTGTTCCCTCCGGGCTGGTTTCTATATGTATTTCCGCATTATGCCTGGCCGCTATTTTATAACACATGGCAAGCCCCAGGCCGGTGCCGCAGTCTTTTGTGGTAAAAAACGGGATGCCCATTTTATCCAGATGCTCCGGCGGGATTCCTTTGCCCTGATCACATACCGCCAGAATGACCTCTTCTCCTTCGACAGATGTCCTTACAGTAAGGTAGCCGCCTGGCGCCATAGCTTCGAGCCCGTTGCGGATCAGATTGAGGATCATCTGTTTGATGTCGTTTTTTTCCAAGAGCAGGTCGGGTACCTCTTCAAGTTCCAGATTGATATACTTGTCTTCTTTGATAGCGTCTGTTTCTAACAAGTAGTTTAAATCTTTAATTAAAACGTTCAGGTTTTCCTGTTTTGCATCATAGGCCCTGCTCCTCGCCAGGGTTAGATATTCCGTAATAATCGAGTTAGCCCTGTCCAGTTCACTGATCATAAGCTGAAACCGGTCCGCATATTTCTCGAATTCTTCTTTCTTCCCTATATACTCCAAATAACCCCTTACAACCATCATTGGATTTCTGATCTCGTGCGCTATACCGCCGGCCATTTCTCCGACGAGACTTAAGCGGTCAAGGCGGGACATTTCTTTTTCAAACTGCCTGAGTTCTGTAATGTCATTTATAATGATTAGAATACACGTCTCACCATTAAGCTCAATAAACTCTGTTGATAATAGACCGGTGTGCCGGGCGCCCTGTTTTGCATAGTATTTTACTTCAAGGTTATTTGTCGGTTTCTTCTCGTGCATTGAATTGATTAATTCCGGCGGCGGGCCGGAACTGCCGTAAATATGGTGTTCTTTATATGTTGTACCGATCACTTCTTCTTTGGAATAACCAAGGTTGGCTATAAATGTATCGTTAACGTCAACGCAATTTCCCTTCAATGCTCGGATTTTCATCATTACAGGGCTTGAATTAAACGCTTTGAAAAAGCGTTCCTCCGACTGACGCAGGTCAACTTCCTGAAGCTTTTTGGCAAGGGAGCGGTAGCGCTCTTCACTTTCCTTCAGCTCAACCTCGGCCTTCTTGCGCTCGGTTATGTCGCGTGAGATACCAATGACGCCGGTGATCTCACCCGATTTATTGCGGTAAGGGTATTTGTTGGTAAGAAAGATGCGGTCGCCGTCTGCTGTGAGAATCGTTTCCTCGACCACTTCATTCTTGCCTGATGCCATAATCTTCAGGTCGTTCTCCCGGATCAGTCGCCCCGCCTTATGCCCGCAATATTCGCTGGCAGTATAACCGATAATCTCGCTGAAGGGTTTGCCGGCCAACTTTGCCATTGCCCGGTTTGCAAGCAGCACCCGGCTTTCAAGATCTTTGACGTAAATCGGATCTGATGTTCCATCGATGACATTAAACAGCAGCGTTCGATTTGCGCGAACGGCTTCTTCCGCCTGTTTGTGCCGGGTGATGTCCTGCCCTTGCGCAATCGTGGCGATGATGACGGTTTTATCTTTATTGTAGATATTGGCTGAATTCCACAGGACTGTATGAATCGAGCCGTCGGCGCCAAGGATGGGGATTTCAACCGCTTCCCAGTGCTCTCCTGATGAAGTCTGTCTGATATGGCTTAAGGACTCCTTTTTGCTGTTCTCCGGAAACAGAATATCCAGGGACCGGCCTAAAACATCGTCCCCAGTGTATCCCGTCAGCCTCTCGAAAGCATGGTTGAATTTAGTTATCTTGTATGAGGTGTCCCAGACTAAGATCGGCGCATTTGCGTAACCGATCAGGTTTTCCAGGTTATCCCTGGTCTCCCTCAGCGTTTCTTCAGCCTGCTTTTTTTTGGTGATATCCTGGACTACACCAATTATCAGCGCCGGTTTTCCACTGCCTCTCGCTGCTCTGCTGACTATCTTTATAAATCTGACCGTGCCGTCGCTTTTAACAATCCGGAATTCGTCGGAGACTTTCTTGCCCTTTCTTACAAATCTTAATATCTCTCTTTCCGCTTTCTCCCTGTCATCAGGATGAATCAGGCTAATGAAAGCCTCATAGGAAGGCTGAATCTGCCCGGGTGTCTGGCCCAGGATGCGGTAGAGTTCATCGGAACAAATAAGCCGTCTATTCTCCGGATCCCAAGAGAAACTTCCTATATGTGCGATCTCCTGAGAGGCAGCAAAGATACTGTTGCTTATTTTTAATTCGTTCTCAACCTGTTTGTGCCCGGTAATATCTTCAAAAACAGCCATTGCCCCGATGATCATCCCGTTTTCATCAAACAAAGGGTTGGAGTTCCATATAGCCGTCTTGTGTATTCCGTCTTCCCAGATAAGATCTATTTCCAGGTTTTTAACTGTCTCACCCTCCCAAACCGCACGCTGAATCGGCATTTCTTCCGGAGACAGTTCTTTTCCCTCACGGTATACCTTTAAAGGCAAATTATTTGAAGCGGTATGTGAAAGGACCTCCCATGGCTGAATCCTTAAAAGTTCCGCCGCTCTTTTGTTATGTCTTATTTCCCGGCAGGTTTTATCTAAAGTTATGCTTATGCCGGCAGGAATTGTATCAAATAATTCCATTGTCCAGCCGGAGCTCTGGATTAGACTGCTAAAAAGAGAACTAATAATCAGCATCCACCCCCCTTTTGTCAATTAACACAGATTTATTGTTCTTTCCAAGCGCTTGGTCTATAAATTTGACAGGCATCCTTTAAATCCTTTGGTGAATTTGTCGAAAAAAAAAGACGATATAATTTTTTTCTTTAAAGTAATAATCCATACTTCCCTGACTTAAAAAATCTCATAAGTAAGTATTCAGTAAATCTGCCATCTTTCTTTTTGATTTTAAGAAGGAAAACATTTTTTCATGGCGAAGATTTACCTAAAATTAGCAGTTTAACTTAAAAAACGGAGCGAGGTTAACCGGACTTAAGGCTGAAAATTCATCAACAAAGGGAGGCCAATGTCTTAAGTGCGATTTTGAGCCTTCATTCAATGAACGGGTGAACCCGAGGTTAAGCGAGGGAACTGTGACAACGACGGCCCGAGGCGAACATGAGCACGTAGGCAGTTGACCTCCCTGTGGCATAAGGAGGTTTTCATGGGCCTTAAAGAAAAAGTTTTGGGCGGCTTGCTGGGGAGCCGGCCATTGGCGACGCTCTTGGGGTACCTGTGGAATTCCAGCCCCGGTACAGACTGCAGAAAACACCGGTTTCGGAAATGATCGGCTACGGAACTCACAACAAGCCTGCCGGTACCTGGTCAGACGATTCATCACTGACCTTTTGCCTCGCACAAAGCCTGTGCGAGAAGGGACTTGATTTAGAAGACGCCGGGGAAAGATTTGTAAGATGGTATCGGAAAGGCTACTGGACACCACATGGAGATGTTTTTGACGTAGGAATCACAACCGCGGAAGCAATCAGGCGGCTTGAGGCCGGCGTCAAACCGGATCAGGCCGGCCTGAATGATGAAAAAAGCAACGGCAACGGGTCGCTGATGCGTATTCTTCCCGCGGCAATTTACTTCCTTAATGATACTGATCAGGTTATGGCAGGCGCCGTCTGCAGCATCTCCCGCCTGACGCACGGGCGCCCCCGAAGCCAGCTTGGCTGTGTCCTGTACTGTCTGCTGGCTAAAGAACTCCTTAAGAATAAAAAACTTCCGGAAGCCTGCGCCAGATTAACAGAGAAATCCTCCGTTTTATGCAGGGGAACCGCCCTGCATAACGAATTGCAGTATTACGAACGCATTCTTGGGGGCAGACTGCCAGGTCTGCCGGAAGCAGAAATCAAATCGGGCGGCTATGTGGTGGACACCCTGGAGGCATCCATCTGGCGCCTTCTAAATACTGATTCTTTTCCGGAAGCGGTCCTTACCGCCGTAAACCTCGGAGGAGATACCGACACTACGGGAGCAGTTACCGGAGGATTGGCGGGCCTGTATTACGGCTATGATTCCTTACCTGTCAGGTGGCTGAACAAACTGGCCCGCTGCGGGGGAATTCTTGACCTGGGAGAAAATCTTTTTAACAAAATCAGGCAGTACCCGGCGCCGTTTTCAAGGTCATACTGGGTTATACCCGGCAAATTCCTAGCCGGTCTCTACCCGGGAGACAAAAACCCCGGTGAGGCGCGTTTAAAACTGGAAGGGCTGATTGACTCAGGCATACGGTGCATAATTAACCTCATGCAAGAGAATGAAACCGATCATGACCACAGACCATTCGAATCCTACATTCCGCTGCTTAACGAAATTGCCGGAGCAAAGGGTGTCAAAGTCTTTTGCGCCAGGTGGCCGATCAAGGACACAGGCGTTCCCAAGAGGAAGATTATGCAGTCTATTCTGGACAAAATAGACACTGAGATAAAAACAGGCCGTCCTGTTTACCTACACTGCTGGGGCGGAAGGGGCAGGACGGGAACCGTGGCCGGCTGCTACCTTGCCCGGCACGGCGATAAGGATCCCCTTGGGACTTTAAATAGGCTTCGGGCAAATGATCCCACAGCTTCTCTCCCCTCACCGGAGACAGAGATACAGCGCGAAATGGTCAGATCCTGGATTAAATAGCTGAATAGGCGTTCATATTAGACAAAGGGAAACAACTAAAACTCCGCCGGAATCTGTTTAAAGATTCCCATTCAAGTATGAAAGGAGACTTTTATTGAAAGCTGTCGAACTAAAACCTAATGTTTTCTGGGTAGGAGCTGTCGACTGGAACCTGCGCTATTTTCACGGCTACCTTACACCAAGGGGCACAACCTACAATTCATACCTGATCATGGACGAAAAAGTCACTCTTGTCGATACCGTTAAAAGCCCCTTTTTTGAGGAAATGCTCGGACGGATAAAAACGGTTGTCGACCCGGCGAGAATAAGCTGCTTGATTGTAAACCATGTAGAAATGGACCACTCCGGCAGCTTACCCAAAATAATGGAGATGTTCCCCCAAATTAAGATTATCATCTCACCAAACGGTTTAAAGGGTATCCAGCGCCATTATTACAGTGAATGGGACTGCCAGGCGGTCAATTCCGGGGACGAACTGAACACAGGGAAGTACAATCTCAAGTTTGCACATGTCCCCATGGTGCACTGGCCTGACTCGATGGTCACCTACATTCCGCAGGAAGAACTGCTCTTCTCCAACGACGCCTTCGGCCAGCATATCGCTAGCGCCACCCGGTTCGACGCCGGGCTGGGGTGGGACATAGCCAATGAGGAAGCTGCCAAATACTATGCCAACATAGTCTTTCCTTACGGCGACCAGGTAAACAAAGCATTGGACGTGGTTGAAAATCTACGCGTTCAAATGATTGCCCCCAGCCATGGACTGATCTGGAAATTCTTCATTCCCAATATCATAAAATCATACCGCAGATGGGCTTCAAACCAGACAGACATAAAGGCGTTGATTGTTTACGATACCATGTGGGGCTCAACGAAAACAATAGCCTCCGCCCTGCAGGAAGGCCTTGAAGAAGCCGGCGTACCTGTCACTTTGAAGTTCTTGCAAACCAGCCACATGTCGGATATAGTGCCGGACATCCTCACGTCGAAAGCGGTCCTGGTCGGCTCACCCACCCTGAACAACGAAATGCTTCCCTCAATTGCCGGCTTTTTAGCCTACGTTAAGGGCTTAAGGCCGAAAAAAAGAATCGGTTTTGCTTTTGGTTCCTTCGGCTGGGGCGGCCAGGGAGCGGTAAAAGTCAGGGAAGAACTTCAGTCCATGGGTTGGGAAATGCCGGGTGACGTTTTGAACATCAAGTACAGGCCGTCCGGAGATGAAATTGAAGAGGTAAAGATGACCGGGTTTAAATTAGGACAGGTAATCAAAAACGGCGACTAGCCCGACAGCAGAATCATAAAAAATAATTACCGTTTTAAATTCTTGGATCTATTGCCTTTTTCTGCTTAACGGTATAGAATAAGAATGGTCTTAAGTTTTAAAAAATCAGAGATATATTTAGTTTTTGAATTATTTCCTGCCTTTCAAGACCATTTTATCGGTAGTGTTTTTTCTTACAGCATAATAGTGGGTGAAATAAAAAGTTGTCATTGACCCGCTAAAGGAGATATGGCAATTTTTTTTTAATTTGTTCAGGCCAGTTCGCTCAGGAGGTTTTTGATGAACAAAAATAAGTTTGAGACCAAACTAAAAAATCCTGACAATACATATATTGAGCTTTTCCACCGGCATCCGGAAAATCCCATTTTGACAGCCAAGAACTGGCCCTACCCCGCGAACACGGTTTTCAATCCAGGCGCAACTATTTTTCATGGCAAAGTCCTTCTGCTGGCCAGAGTCGAGGACAGGCGGGGATTCTCCCATCTGACCAAGGCTGTCAGCGAAGATGGAGTCGGCAATTGGCAGATTGACGCGTTTCCCACAATGGAGCCGGACCGGGCCAATCATCCGGAGGAACAGTGGGGTATTGAAGACCCCCGGATTTCCTGGCTTGCCGAGTTGAACAGATGGGCCGTCACTTATGTTGCCTATTCTCACGATGGGCCGCTCGTGGCCATAGCTCTGACGGACGATTTTGCGCATTTCGACCGGCTTGGACCGGCCATGCCGGCCGAAGACAAAGACGCCGCGCTTTTTCCGCGCCGGATCAGGGGAAAATGGGCGCTTATCCACAGACCCATCGCAGCTAAATACGGACCAGGCGCACACATCTGGTTGTCATATTCCGATGACCTGGTGCATTGGGGCATGCGCCGGGCAGTAATAAACGCCCGCCGGGGCGGTTGGTGGGATGGCAGTAAAATCGGACTCAGCACACCGCCCATAGAAACAGCCGAAGGCTGGCTTATCCTTTACCACGGTGTGCGCCAGACTGCAAGCGGATCAAAATACCGGCTCGGTCTGGCGCTGCTCGACCTGGATAACCCTAATAGGGTATTGCGCCGCAGCGATGAGTGGATCTTTGGTCCGACAGAACGGTATGAACGGGAGGGAGATGTGGATGATGTTGTGTTTCCGTGCGGCTGGGTGCTGGACGATAAGGTTGGACAGCTAAAAATGTACTATGGCGGAGCGGACACGTGCATAGCTTTGGCCACATCTGCCTTAAGCGACCTGTTGGATTACATCCTTAAATGCCCGGAACCCCGGGAGGAGGAATTTTACTAAGCATGATTGAAAAGCTGGCCGGGAAGTTGCAAACCGGCCGAAAAGAGGAGGAAACAAATAATAGCTAAGAATACAATAAGCAATATAGCCTTTTTAAGCACCTATCCGCCGCGGGAATGTGGGTTGGCCACATTTACGGAGGACCTGGTGAACGAAATCGACAAAATAGCTTTAATACGGCCAAGCGTGATCGCGGTCACTAATACGGAAGAATACGAAGATCCCCGGGTGGCCTTTAAACTTGACCAGCACAACCGCACCAGCTATTTCAGGACTGCACACTGGGCTAACAACCATGCCGACTTGCTGATCATTGAGCATGAGTACGGGATCTTTGGCGGGAAATGCGGTGAATTCATTATCGACCTGGCCAAAAACCTGAAGATACCTTTTCTCATCACGACACACACGGTGCTGCTGGAGCCAACCCTTAAACAGCAGACAGTGCTCAGGGATCTCGGACGGCTAAGCGCCGGGGTGGTGACGATGGCGGCAAGCTCGGTCCCTATACTGGCTGAAGTGTACGGCATCGAGCCGGGCAAAGTAACGGTCATTCCGCATGGTGTGCCCTTCCTGCCTGTAAAACAGCGGGAACAACTAAAATTTGAACATGACTTGAAGGGCAAGCAGGTGATCAGCAGTTTTGGCCTCCTCAGTCCGGCCAAAGGTCTGGAATACGGAATTGCGGCGGCCGCCAAGGTCGTTCCGGACTGTGAAAACCTGGTCTATCTAATTCTCGGCAAAACACATCCATGCGTCAAGCAGGAGATGGGGGAAAGTTACCGGCAGAGCCTCATGGGCCTGGCGGAAAGCCTTGGGGTGCGGGATAATGTACGTTTTATCGACAAGTACCTGACGAAGGAAGAAGTTATGACCTATCTCCAATTGTCCGACATCTACCTTACGCCGTATCTATCCAAAGAGCAGGCGGTCAGCGGGACGCTGGCGTACGCCGTAGGCTGCGGAAGGGTCGTCGTGTCGACACCGTACCGCTATGCACAGGAGATGCTGGGCAAAGGACGGGGTATGCTGGCCGAATTCAGGAATGCCGACTCGCTGGCGTCATGCATCAGCCAAATCCTCAAAAATCCTCTTCTTAAAAAAAGCATGGAGACAAAAACCCTGGCAGCCGGCCGGGAAATGACGTGGGCCAATGTAGCCAGTCGCTATACCCAGCTGTGCATCAACATCACGGAAGCATCCCGGCAAAATGAAGTATTGGTGGGATAAATGGACAAACTTGCCAAAACTTTTGATCCTGCGCATATCTTCCGGCTGACTGATGACACGGGCATGTTCCAACACGCCCGGTTCAGCGTCCCTGACCCGGCGGAAGGGTACACAACCGACGATAATGCCCGGGCGCTGCTCATGGCGGTAATGCTCTATGAACATTTCCGAAAGCCGGCCTACCTCGCACTGGTCTACCTTTACCTGGGATTTGTCCTATATTCCCAAAATGAAACCGGCAAGTTCCGGAACTTTATGACGTATTCCCGGCAATTCATAGAAAAGGAAGGATCGGAGGACTGTTTCGGACGCTGTCTGTGGGCTTTGGGATATACCCTGACCTCACCCATAATGCCCCCTGGAATTAAAGAAGCTTGCTTGTACGCATACAGACGCGCCATACAGCATATCCAAGACCTCACCTGGCCGCGCGGCCAGGCGTATGCCATGATCGGCCTTAGTTTTATCGGGAACTTTGAAGCGGATTGTCTGCTGTCAGGACTTGCCGCAAAACTTGTCAGCCGGTTTGAACAATACGCAGGAGAAAAGGACTGGCAATGGTTTGAAGACAACCTTACTTATGATAACGCAGTGCTGCCATGGGCATTGTTCACGGCTTACCGCCGCCTTGGTCAGGACAAACTGCTTTGTGTGGCTCTGGAGAGTCTTGAGTTTCTTGACCGGATCACTTTTCATGACAGCTGTTACCGGCCTGTGGGCTGCAACGGCTGGCTGGTTCGAGGTGCGGAGGCGGCGCTGTATGACGAGCAGCCCATTGAGGCCTGCACGTCGACGCTGTCCCACCTGGCCGCTTATGCGGCCACCGGCAACGAAACAATGCTGGAACTGGCCAGGCTGAGTTTCACCTGGTATTTGGGCCAGAACTCTTGCCGTGAATGTTTAATCGACGATGAGACCAGGGGATGCTACGACGGCATTACACCCGACGGGCTGAACAAGAACCAGGGAGCCGAAAGCATCATCAGCTACTGTATTGCCTATCTGTCTGTTGTAAAATACGAAGCCGTCGAGAAGTGTCAGCAATGCAGCGCGCCTGCAGGCAAAACGGATAATAACGGTATACAACTTATACATTAATGAAGAGAGTTTAAGCCATCCTAAGCCAAATATGCGCTTTGATTACGCAAGATAATCGGCTTATTGGGCAGCAACTTTTTATCTCTTTTTATTAAGAAAGGACTATGAATTTTAATGAAAATAATCATCCTTGCGGGAGGCGGAGGCAGCCGGCTTTTTCCCCTTTCACGCACGCGTTTCCCCAAGCAGTTCATGAAACTGAACGGTGACAAATCGCTGTTGTCACAGACCATTGCCCGATTCCTGCCGCTGGTCAAACCATCAGACATTGTAATTGTGACCAATCAGGATTACGTTCACCATGTAAAAAACGATCTTTCCGCCTCTATGGCGCAGGATGCGCATATCCTGCCGGAACCGGCGGCGCGCAACACTGCGCCGGCTATCGCCTACGCGGTGAGGTACTGCATCGACCAACTGGGTTGCGATACCAGCGAGGTGATGTTTGTAACACCGTCCGACCACCTCATCCGCCCTTTGGATAAATTCACTGCCAATGTGAAGCAGGCCGCGGGCATGGCAGAGCTGGATAAAATAGTCACGCTCGGTGTACATCCGGACAGTCCGGAAACAGGCTACGGCTATATCAAGGCCGGCCGGCCTTTCGGCAGCGGTTTCACCGTCGGTTCTTTCCGGGAGAAGCCGGATCGGACAACGGCACAAGCCTACCTCGCTGCCGGTGATTACTATTGGAACTCGGGCATGTTCGCATTCACCATTGGTTGTTTTATGGCCGAATTACGGATCTACCGGCCGGATCTCCATGCGCCGGCCAATACCAGCCTTGAGGCAATGACAGTCAATTTCGCTGAAATGGAGAATATTTCATTCGACTATGCCGTGGCCGAAAAATCGAAGCGTGTGGTAATGCTTCCCCTCACGGCAGAGTGGAGCGACATCGGCTCCTGGGATTCGATGTATGACGTGTTGGATAAGGATAAAGACGGTAATGTAGTCCATGGTGACTGCATGCCGGTTGAGTGCTCGAACACGTTGATGCTGGGGCATAGCCGGCTCATAGCCGGCATCGGCCTGAAAGACCTCCTGATAGTGGAAATGGACGACGTCATCGTTGTCGCTAAAAAGGGCGAGTCGCAAAAGGTAAAAGGCATGGTAAATAAACTCAAGGCAAACGGCCGTGCGGAAGCTGACGAACACACAACGGTGTACCGGCCTTGGGGATTCTATACAGTGCTTAGCTCCGGGCAGGGGTACAAGATTAAGAAAATCGTCGTCAACCCTGAACAGATCCTCAGCCTTCAAATGCATTATCACCGCAGTGAGCACTGGATCGTCACCGGCGGTACGGCTGAAGTGACCATAGGCGCCACCGGGCGTACTGTTCACGAAAACGAGAGCGTGTTCATACCGCAAACAACCAAACACCGCCTGGAGAATGCCGGAAAGCTGCCCCTGGAGATCATCGAGGTGCAGTACGGGAGTTATTTGGGAGAGGACGATATCGTACGGTTTGACGACATATATGGCAGGGCATGCGGGTAGCCCCTACCTCCCCGGAAAGAATGTTATATGCGGGTATATCAAAGCCAGTTAAACCGGTAATTCTATATGGCACAGAGTTCATGTACAGCCGCAACCCTATTAAATTTTCCCGGGGTACAGATAAGCAGAAGGCGGTAAACGATTTTACCGCCGAGGTAATCCAGGATGCGGATAAACCGGTCGCATCCCGTAACTTTAAAAAACACAAACGAGACAGCATTGTTTTCCGGCGGCGTTTACTACTGTACTACAGTCTGGTTCATAGAAGACTGGGCCGGGGATTGAAGCTTAATCTTTACGTATCTTTCGCGTTCGCCCTTATTAATGATCATCTTCCGAAGCCGCAGGGATTTGGGAGTAACCTCCAGCAATTCGTCACTATTAATGAATTCCAGGCACTTTTCCAGGGTCATGATAGTTGCCGGTGTCAAGCGCAGAGCATCGTCGGAACCGGAAGCCCGTGTATTGGTAAGGTGCTTCTTTTTGCAGACATTTACCGTAATATCATCATTGCGCGCGTTTTCCCCGACAATCATGCCGGCGTATACCTCAACACCCGGTTCAATAAACAAATTGCCCCTTCCCTGGGCGTTGTACATTCCGTAAGGAACTGCAACACCGCTCTCAAAAGCAACCAGCGAACCCCTTGTACGGGTAACGATTTCGCCCTTGAAAGGCTGATAGCATTCATAAACGTGGTTCATCACACCATTGCCCCTGGTGTCGGTCAAGAACTCGGACCTGTATCCGATCAGTCCCCTGGCCGGGATTAGGAACTCCATTTTAACAGTATTCCCAGCGGCGTTAACCATGTTCGAAAGTTCACCCTTGCGTTTCCCGACACCTTCGATAACAGTCCCCACATATTCAGCAGGAACCTCAATGAACAACCTTTCGACGGGTTCGTTCACGATCCCGTTGATATTTTTCAGGATTACCTCCGGGCGGGTTACGGCAAACTCATAACCTTCCCTGCGCATCGTTTCAATTAATATGGAAAGATGCAGTTCTCCCCTGCCGGACACCTTGAAGCAGTCAGGATTTAGTTCTTCCACGCGCAAAGAGACATTGGAAAGCAGTTCGCGTTCCAGGCGGTCACGCAAATTGCGGCTGGTCACGTAGGTTCCTTCCAAACCCGCCATGGGGCTGTCGTTAACAATAAAATTCATGGAAATGGTGGGCTCGTCGATATTTACGAAAGAAACAGGCTCCACCAGGTCCAGCGAACAGAGGGTATCTCCAATATTTATATCTTCTATTCCTGACACGGCTATTATTTCCCCGGCATGGGCACGGGTGGTTTCCACCTTTTTAAGCCCTTCAAAGGTGTAAAGCGTATTTATCCTGACCCGTTTCTCCTTGCCGGCAGTATTACACAGAACTATTTCCTGGTCTTTGGAGATAACGCCCCTGCTTATTTTGCCGATGCCTATTCTGCCTACATAATTGTCGTAATCAATAGATGAGATAACTAACTGCAGGGGGCCGTCCGGATCACCTTTAGGGGCGGGCATCATTTCTATGATCATGTCCAGCAATGGTTTCATGTCTGCTGAAGAATCGTCAAGAGATATTTTTGCATAGCCTTCTTTTGCGGATGTAAAGACTACCGGAAAGTCAAGCTGTTCTTCTTCAGCCTCAAGATCGATAAACAGGTCCAGCACCTTGTCCACAACCTCTTCCGGCCGTGCGCCCGGCCGGTCAATCTTGTTGATTACCACAATAGGCTTCAGGCAAGCCTCCAGGGCTTTTTTCAGTACAAAACGGGTCTGCGGCATGGAGCCCTCAAAAGCGTCAACCAGCAGAAGCACCCCGTCGACCATCTTGACGATGCGCTCGACCTCTCCGCCGAAGTCCGCATGGCCCGGGGTGTCAACAATGTTAATTTTGGTGTTTTTATATACGATACTGGTATTTTTTGATAATATCGTTATCCCGCGTTCCCGCTCCAGTTCGTTATTGTCCATCACTCTTTCGGGCATAACCTGGTTGTTGCGGAAAAACCCGGTCTGTCTGAGTAATTTGTCAACCAGAGTGGTTTTGCCGTGATCAACATGGGCTATTATTGCTATATTTCTAAGAGATTTTTCTTTCATTTATGTATCCTTTCAGAATCCATGCCTTTATAAAAATCAGATAAAAGCTAACCAGCCGTCGCCAGTTTATTAATGGCAATATTAAAGACCTGCCAAATCAGAGATTACAGCAGGTCTTTGTTCTTTTTGTCGCTAAAGCTTAGTAACGACTGCGCGGTTGATAACAGTCCCTGCAGTAAACCGGTCTGTCTCCGCGGGGCTGGAAAGGAACCTCGGTCTGTTTACCGCATGTGGCGCAGACTGCCTGATGCATCTGGCGGTCCTGACGGGCATAACCGGAGTTTCCGCCTCTTCTGTTTTGTGCTTTCCGTGCCGAACGGCATTCCGGGCAGCGTCCGGGATCATTGGTGAACCCTTTTTCTGCGAAAAACTCCTGCTCCGATACGGAGAACGTAAACTCGGTCCCACAATCACGGCATGTCAGCTGACGGTCTTGAAACATAAAAAAAACCCCCTCAAATATTTTATCCAATGGAATTAGGATCAAATGCCACTTTAATCCCAAACCATTTAACTTGAGAGAGTGGACTTGTAATACCTAATCTTAGGACTATTTAATAATAACACGATTAATTTTCAAAGTCAAATCTATATCTATATAATATTTTGTCTAAAAATGTTAACAAAGTGACGGTTAAAACGACTTTCAAAATGGTCTGTTTCCGTCCCCTTAATGTGAAAACAATAGGCTATTAAACCAGGGTATTGATAATAGAATTCCCTTTTGTCAAAACGGATACTGAAGTAGACTGTTGTTCACTATTGTTACTATTATCATTTTTTTCTTCAGTTGCCAGCTTAATTAACATAGGCGGCCTCTGCCACCCCCAAGGCGCCCGATAGCGTGAAGTATTAGCTATCATCTCCCGGGGGGAGACCATGCCTCTTAGGCCAGCTTGAATTTGGCTGTACTGCCATGTTCGCCGGCGCTTATTTCCAGCCTGGCGTCGATGATTTCCTTGAGTTCAGGAACATGGGAGATGATGCCCACCAGGCGGCCGCCCTTTTGAAGATCGATTAAAGCCCTGATGGCAAAGTCCAGGGATTCGGGATCAAGAGTCCCGAACCCTTCGTCGATGAAGATGGTGTCCAGGTAGATGCCGCCGGAGTATGACTGCACCACATCCGCCAGGCCCAGGGCGAGGGACAACGAAGCCAGGAAAGTCTCGCCCCCGGAAAGAGTGGCTACGCCCCTTGCTGCGCCTGTGTATGTGTCAAAGACCTCCAGATCCAGTCCCCCGGCCGCATTGCTGCGCGCCCTGTCCATGGTACGCTGCAATTGGTAGCGGCCGTGGCTCATTAACTGCAGACGGCGGGTGGCGGCGACAAGCACGTCATCAAGCAGGGCTCCCAGCACAAAGCGCTGAAAGGTCAACCCGTAGTTATTCTTTCCGTTGGCCACTTCTGAAAGACAGCCGAGGACCGCATAGCGGCTTTCCAATTCCCTTAAAGAACCTTCAATTTCGGCAAGCTTTTTAAGCCATCCAGCCTCCCGGCCTATTTGATCTTCAAGCTGCGCCCCTTCTTTTAGAGCCTGCTTCCACTCGTTTTCCGCTTCGGTCAGAGCGGCAGCCAGTTTTTCAAGATCGGGTTCGCTTAATCCTTCGGCGCCCTGGACGGCCCGTACAAGCCGGCCTTTGGCCGCGCTCAGGTTTCCGTCAAATTCCTTAATCTCTTTCTCCAGCCTGCCGGTTTCTTCCGGCGTCCTTTTGGCATCCTGGTAAACACTGCGAGTTGCGAAGCCCACCGCTGTTAATCTTTGCTGAAAATTATCTTCTTCGCTCCCGGCCCGTTCTACGGCAAACCAGGCTGCCTCTTTCGCTTCCATCCCGGCGGTTTCTGCCCTGGCCAGCGCCTGGTTTGCCTCTTCGGCCGTTTTTCTGGCCCGCTCGTATGCGGCAATCAGCTGCTCACGCCTGTCCCTGGCGTCTTTCTGGACCTTTTGCAAAAACAACGGATCACGCAAATCCGCCGGAATTCCCGACTCCCTTTCCAGGGCTACCGCCTGCGCCGACTCAAAGGCGGCTTTGGCGTCCTGATAATCCTTTTTTGAAACCTCAAGCTGGTCAACAGCCGATTTTTCCTTTTTCTTTAGCTCTTCAAGTTCTTTGGCCAGTCGGGCGGAAATTTTTACGGCATCTTCCGCCTCCTGCAGCAGGTCCCCGTCTTTGGCCGCGGCGATTTGAAGGGTAGCCAGGTCAAGGCCTGCTTTTTCTCCCAGTTCGCTTATCAATTCTTCAATCCTGCCATTTCCAGACGCCTTTTTTGAACTAATGCCGTTTAACGCATCCCGCAGTTTATCCCGGACAGATTCAAGATTGATTACGGCGAGTTGTTTTTTCTTGAGGTCATTTTCCGAGGGCAGCGCCTCCTCACTAATGGTGGGAGCAGGGTGATCCACGGAGCCGCAGACCGGACAGGGAGTGCCGGCAGTTAAATTAACGGCCAGAATTGCCGCCTGCCCCTTATTCCAGGCTTCCTGCAAACCGGACAGCTCCAGCTTTGCCTTTTGATAGTTCTCCTCTGCCTGATTGAGCTTTCTGCCGGCTGTATCAAGTTCTTTCAGGATTACAGCCATTCCTTCGCGTAAATTTTCGAGGGACTGCCTTTTTGTTATTACCTGTTCAGCTTCCTTATAAGCAGATTCCAGCGCCGCCGCCTGAACAGCCTTTTCCGCTGTGTCCTTATAGGCTTTGTCTTTTTCGGCGATCAAAGCCTGTAGATCAGCCAGAGAAGACTGAACCCGGCTCTGGCTTGCTTCAAAAGCCTCCATCCTTTTCCGGGCGGAAACGACTTTAAGCCGGGCTTCGTCCAGAGCTGTGACCTTTGCGGTCAGTTCTTCCAGCCGGGTTACCTCTCTTCCGGCTTTTTCCCGCTCGTCGCCTTTTTTCTCCTCTTCGGCCAGGACCTTTTCAGCCCTTTCTTTAGCATTCAGGGCCTCACTTTTTGTTTTTTGTTTTTTTTCATAAGCGTCGGCGGAAAAAACGGCGTCCGCCTGACATCTTTTGAGGGTGTTTTCGACATCCGTCAGGCTCAAAGCCTGCCTGGCCCTTGTTACTTCAACTCTTTTTGCGTCAATATAGATTACCTTCGAATCCAGATCGGCAGCGGCAAGTTCGGCGTTCTTTTTCTCATCCAGCTTTTCTTTGGCCTGCCGGCCGGAGTTAAACTGCTCCTGCGCCGATTTCACAGCCTCCTGGCCTGCCTCTATTCTCTTTTTTACTTCTTTTAATTGTTCTTTATGCTCATCATACCGCTGCGCCAGTTCATCCCTTGACCCGGTCCCGGCTTCATTCAAGACAAATGACTGTTCCTGCGACCCGCTGTCATAGTTATTTTTAAGCGCTTTAGCTGATTCTTTCAACGTTTCCTCTATCCGGCGGAAAAATTCCGCCCTGAAAAGGGTTTCCAGGATTATCTGCCGCTCTTTGGAGTCCGCAGTTAAAAGCCTGCGAAATTCACCCTGGGGAAGCATGACCACCTGGCGGAACTGGCTGCTCTTAAACCCCAGCAATGCTTCGATCCTTTCCGTGACTTTGTTCCATCCGCCGGCCAGCACTGCCCCTTCCTCATCGTCATTGTTCAACCCGGTTCTTTTCCAAAGGGCGGCGTCGGCCTTCATCATAGTTGTGCCTTCTCCCCGGCGGCGCGGCCTTTCCTGCTCGGGGTTGCGCTTGATACGGTAAACCTCAGCGCCGATGCTGAAATCAAAGGTTAATTCTGTAGCCGCGGATAAATCCGAGTGATCGCTGCGCATCTGCCTGCCGTCCCGCAAAGCCCCGCTGCTCTCGCCATAGAGGGCGAAGCACATCGCGTCGAGAATGGTAGTCTTACCTGAACCGGTTGGCCCGTGAATCAAGAAAAACGAACGGCTGCCCAGTTCCCTGAAGTCAATCACCTGCGTCCCTGCGTATGGGCCAAAGGCGCTCATCATAAGCTTGAGCGGTCTCATACCGTCGCCTCCCGTTCCTGCCTGTACAGGTTTTCTACAGTATCGGTAAAGACCTGAAGCTGGCCGGCGGACAGGGCTGTCCCCGTTACCTGCTCAAAAAAAGATAAAAATAAGCTGGTTTCGCTCAATCCCCGGTGATCACCGCCGGGGCCGCGCAGTTCTGCGCCTGAAGTCAGAAACGGCCTTTCGATGTGCAGCACATTCGGGTAAACGCTGCGCAGCTTGTTCAGGGCATCCAGTATGGCGCCGGAATCCGTTAGGGTAACTTTTAAATAATCATCCCTGCTTTCACCGCTGCGGGGCCCGGCCAGGATATCATTGAGCAGCCCTTCCAGGCAGCGGACATCCCTGCGGGGGGTAAGGCAGACTTCCTCAATGTTCGTTTTTCCTTCCCTGTCCATTTCCACCAGGGTCACCGACTTGCGGTGGCCTGCTTCGAAAAAGGAATACTTCATCAGAGAACCGGAATAGCGGATGTTTTCCCTCCCGGTATACTGCGGCCTGTGCAGGTGTCCCAGAGCAGCGTAATGGAAGGAGGAAAAATGCTCCGGGTCTACAAATCCCGACCCTTCTATGGAAAGGGGGCGTTCCGATTCACTCACCTCGCCGCCGGCTACAAAGGAGTGCCCTACCATTATCGAACGCGCGCCGGAGGGAATGTCGGCAGTCAACTGGTTAGTTATATAAGCCATGGCCTCATTGTGATCATGGACGTCATTTATCGAGAACTTTTCACGCACAACGGGGGGATCGGCATAAGGCACCGGATATATGTATACCGGGCCGTCCGCATCATAAATTTCTACTGGAGCAATATTTTTATCCAGTACCCCGGCAATGTGGAGCCCCTGCCGGGCTAACAACTTGGCGCCGAATCCCAACCTTTCGGGGCTGTCATGGTTGCCGGCAATTAAAATAACCGGGACCCGGCAGTACAGAAGGATCCGGGAAAGCACATCATCCAGAAGATTAACCGCTTCTGCTGGTGGCGCCGCACGGTCGTATATATCACCGGCAATTAGGACAACATCGGGTTTTGAGTAGCTGACCAGTTTAATAAAATCTTCAAGTACATAGGCCTGATCATCCGTTAAATGCGTCCCGTGAAAGATCCGCCCCAGGTGCCAGTCGGAGGTATGAATAAATCTCATCTTAACTCTCCTTGTACATGTTCTAAGTTTCCAGGATTATAATTTTTACATATTTCGCCATCTTATGTCAGTTATCCTTCTGACTGCTGTATATAGACAGGCCGTTAGCCAAGTTCCTGGTGAAAGTCGCCCCTTGCAAAAACATCGAGGCAATTCTTAACGAAAATCTTCCTGCTTGAAGCATTAATGCAAAAATCCCTGCTGTTTTAAGCAGGGATATCCAGATACAAACCGCCGGGGATTCTACCCGAGTAATGAGCCTTAAAAATATGTTTTCTATAATTAATCCTTTACGATCATGCTGACAATTGAGCTGATAATCATGATTACCAACGCCGAAATTAAAGCCACCCAGAAGTTTGCGATATCAAAGCCTTTAATTACCGCACTTACCAACCAGAGCATCAATCCGTTGATGATCAGAGTAAATAAGCCTAGAGTAATAAAGTTGATGGGCAAAGTAAGCAAAATAATGATCGGACGGATTGTAGCATTAATAAAACCAAGTAAAATAGAGCCGATTATTGCTCCCAGAATTGTGACTTCGAATCCATTGATTAAATAGGCGGTTAAAAGGATCCCCGCAATATTCAAACCCCAACGGATTAACAGATTCCTCCCCATGGTTAATCCCTCCTTCCGGCTTATTATAAGTAGTTATTTCACGATTAGTTCCTGCCAGTTTCCAATTAACTCAATCTTTTCATTCTTTTTCAGCTTCCGAATCATTGCCTCCCGTCGCTGGGCGGCGCTGCGGTCGGGATGGACTTCCCAATAAACTAATTGCACGGGAAGACGGCTGCGGGTGTATCGAGCGCCCTTACCATCATTATGTGCTTTCAACCTGTCATCAAGGTCTGTTGTCCATCCTGTATAATAGCTTCCATCGACACATTGCAGAATGTATGTGTATGGCATTGGTCTTCCTTTAATCTAAATTTCGCCTTCCGTCGCGTTTATCCTCTAAGGAAGGATTTGCTTGACCCTGCCCACCAAGCCGCCGACAAGCCTTACTTTTATGCCGTGGGGATGAGCAGCAGACCTGGTAAGAACGGTTTCAACTACCCCCTCTGTTTCTTTTCCGTTTCGCTGATCTTGTTTTTGGACGATCAGAACCCGGATACCTGGTTTAATATTCACACGTTCATTTCCGTTCATAATCCCTCTCCCCAAACTAGCTAGCTTTATGCATACCATTCTCAGCCCGCATTTCCACACTTCTTGACGGACTCTATCTTTATTTTACCATATACGAAGAGCGCACTCGCATATTTCCTATACAGTAACTTTCTGACGCTTACTAATATATACTCAAGTCCAATATCGCAGCGGCCATTGCAGTAGTATGCTTTGTGTACGGCCTGCTAACTTTTTTAGAATTTTTGGGCCTACATTACTCAGTACTTTGACCTTTTTTTCCATTGCTCTCCATCTTGACACGCTGACCTGGCCTCCAGTATTATTAATAAAATATGTCTTTTGGGGATATTGTTGTTAACATGACTCAAAGGGAAGTGACCGGATGTTCTACGCGTTGGTGAAGTTAATTTCCAGGTATTTTTTGTGTCTTTTAGGGAATACGGTCATTACCGGGCAAGCCAACATCCCCCGCACAGGTCCGGTGATTATAGTGGCCAACCACATCAGCCTGCTGGATGGTCTCCTTTTATTGGCTTTCTGGCCGCGGCGGGTTACATTCCTATCGGCAGCCTACCTGTTCAAGATGACGGTAGTAGGGGCGTTTTTACGCGCTATTGGCGCCATCCCGGTGCAAAACAAGGGGAGTGAGCTGGCGGGAATAAGGAGAGCCTTGTGGGTATTGCAGGAAGAAGGTACCCTGGCCTTTTTTCCTGAGGGCCATATTGGCGCCGGGGACGAGCTTTGTCCATTCCGAACGGGATGGGCGTATCTGGCTTTGAAGGCCGGGGCGCCGGTGCTGCCGGTGGCTATCAAGGGTACCGGAACAGCACTGCCAGCAGGCGCTTTATTCCCGCGCCGCAGTAAAATCTACATGCAAATCGGGGCTCCGTGGACACTGGAAAAGGTCCAGCGACCGAGGCGAGAGGCCTTGGCGGCTTTGAATATGAGACTGGTCAGCCAGATGGAACAAATGTTAAATGAGATTTAGTCTATAGTCGGAGGTTGGTGAGATGGAAGAAAGGCCGCGAATCGGTCTGGCCCTGGGGGGCGGCGGCGCCAGGGGTTACGCCCATCTGGGGGTGCTCAAGGCTTTACAGGAGGCGGACATCCCTGTTGATGTTATCGCCGGAACCAGCATGGGGGCGGTGGTAGGCGCCGCCTGCGCTATGGGATACCGGACCGAAGAATTGGTGGATATAGCTCTTCAGATGCGTTGGCGACAGTTGTTGAGTCTGGCAGACCCGACCATATCCCGCCAGGGTATGATTGCTGGCAACCGGTTGGAAAAGTACTTTGGAATTTTAACCGGAGGGAGGGAGTTTGCCCAACTGGAAAAAACTCTAGTCGTTATTGCCACCGACATAACTACAGGAGAAGAAGTGCGCCTTGACTCAGGGCCGGTGGCCCGGGCTTTAAGGGCCAGCACCGCAGTGCCAGGGATCTTTTGCCCGGTCAAGTCAGGACGGTACCATCTGGTAGATGGGTCGGTAACCACACCGGTGCCGGTGGCGGCAGCCCAGGAGGCGGGAGCGGCGGTGGTTGTGGCCGTGGATGTTTGCTCGCCGGTAGACCGGACTGATGTCCTGGCGCAGGCATGGAAGTGGTGGAAGGAGATACCTCACATGCAAACTTATGGCCTGATGGGTGTACCGGGTTTCTTGCGTTTCTTTAAACGGGCGCTGCCCGAGAGCGTCAACATTGTCGGCCGTTCACTGGAACTGCACGACCGTTACATCAAGATTTCCTCGCCGGCAACTCCCACCGTGCATTACTGGCTGTTGAGGCCGGCGGTGGAAAACGTTAGGTGGTACGAGTTTCACCGGGTCCGGGAGTG
>JBAZGB010000041.1:0-24741 GCA_041653135.1 Eubacteriales bacterium
TTTTGGAAAAATGAAGCTATGAAACCTAATGCCTTAAAAAAATACGGTAAGGAAAATATAGAGAGAATGAAGAAAGGTTTAGCACCTCAAAGATATAATGATGCTAGAGGAGGTATAGTGTTGCCGCTGACAACATTTGAACCAAGTCTGCCAGAGATAAATGGCCACAAAAAGACACAAGGGGACGTTTTTGTTGTGTCATCCACCTTCTCGTATGGACACATGGGGACGTCAGTATGTCAATAACCCCGTCCCCATGACATAAACCCATGACATAAAAAGAGATGATTGTTGCCGTGATGCCGTTTATGCTATACTAGATTGGGGTAATATGAAAAAAATAGGGGCGATAACCGTGTACAGAGGCGGAAAAATAGGCTCTTTTTACAAGATGGATTTGGAGAAGGTCGGAAAAGGCTGGTTTGAGATCGGGCCGATTAGACCTCCCAGTGAGGGGAGAGACCACTCTCTTTTGCTTAGAGTGACCAGAAATTGCCCCTGGAACCTCTGCGAGTTTTGCCGTACTTATAAAAAACAAAAGTACAGTGCACGCACGGCGGAAGAAGTAAAAGCCGATATCGATACAGTCAAAGCGCTTGCCGAAGAAATAAATTCAGCTTCCTGGCAGGTAGGTATGGGCGGCAATGTGAATAATGAAGTTATTACGGCAATGGTTAAGAGCAACCCGGAATTGTACGGGATAGATGATGAGGAACTGGTTAACCAGAGGCTTAGCTGCCTGTTCAGCGTCGCTAACTGGCTTTATTCCGGCGGGGCAACCGTTTTTCTTCAAGACGCAAACACGCCTCAGATGCGCACGCCCGAACTTCTTGAAATACTTGTTTACCTTAAAAAGCAATTCCCGGGCATTGAAAGAATAACATCTTACGCGAGGTCAAAAACAATCGCCCGCAAGACGGATGAACAGATGAGCCAGCTAAAAGAAGCGGGGCTTTGCCGCCTCCATATCGGCATGGAGTCGGGACTTGACGAGGTCCTTGAAGATGTAAAAAAAGGCGTTACTGCTGAGGAACAGATCATTGCCGGCAAAAAGACAAAAGCAGCGGGGATTACCTTAAGTGAATACATTATGCCGGGCCTTGGCGGAAGAAAATGGTCGGATCGCCACGCTGTTGAATCGGCCAGGGTATTAAACGAGATCGACGCTGATTTTATCAGACTGAGGAGTTTCACACCGCGTCGAAACAGTCCCATGTACGACAAGGTTCTGGCTGGAGAGTTCTCAGCCCTCAATGAGGATGAGGTTGTCGCTGAAATAGGCCTTTTTGTGGAAAGCTTAAACTGCAGTTCTTACCTGATCAGCGACCAGATGGTCAACCTGCTCTGGGAAATCGAAGGCCAGCTTCCCCAGGACAAAGAGGCCATACTGAAAAAGATTAACAATCACCTCCAGAAACCCGAACACGAGCGCTTAAGAGTATGGCTGGACAGGCGCCTGTCCGCTTACATGAGCATCAGCGGTTTTTTGGATCACAGCCTTTCGGCAAAAGTGGACGAGGCTCAACGCTTAATCGATAAAAAGGATCCCGGAGCCAAACAAAAGGTACAGGAAGTCCTTGACATTATAAAACCTTTATTTATTTAAGAATACAATTTTAAGAATACAATATTCTTTTCAGGTTTTTGCAGGAGATAATTAAAATCGGGAGAATAGAAGCTAGCAATTTTATTAAAAAAGAAGGCAGACTATGCAATTCAGAAAGGTTCACGGGCTGGGCAACGATTTTGTAATGATCGATCTATTGAAAGATAAAGATTTTCCGCGAGCAAATTTGAGCAGTCTGGCCAGCAAAGTATGTCACCGCCAGCTGGGTATCGGCGCAGATGGCCTGGTTTTAATTTTGCCCGACGAACAGGCGGACGCAAGAATGCGCATTTTTAATCCGGACGGCAGCGAAGCTCAGATGTGCGGCAATGCAACCCGCTGCGTCGCCAGATACCTGTTCGAGCAGGGAATTGTTCCGCGTGAACAGATCAGGATAAACACACTGGCCGGTATTATCCTGCCGGAGATTATTCTTAATAGCGGAAAGTTTGCGGGCGTAAAAGTAGATATGGGGGAACCGCGGCTCGAAAGAGGAGAGATCCCCATGATCGGCCCCCCCGGTCAGGTAATCAACGAACCGCTTACGGTCTACGATCATGTCTGGCAAGTTACAGCAGTTTCAATGGGAAACCCGCACTGCCTTATTTTCGTAGATGACCCGGAAACCGTTCCTTTAACGCAGTGGGGCCCGCCAATCGAAAACCACCCCTCTTTTCCGGAACGGACCAATGTAGAATTTATTCAGGTTCTCAGCCGCACGGAAATAAAAATGCGGGTCTGGGAGCGCGGGGCAGGGGCAACACTGGCCTGCGGCACGGGATCATGCGCTACATTGGTAGGAAGTGTTTTAAACGGCCTGACGGACAAAAAAGCAGTCGTCCATCTTGCCCTGGGCACCCTTTCCATAGATTGGGCAAAGGACAATCACGTATATATGACAGGCCCCGCCGAAGAAGTTTTTTGCGGCGATTTTCCTGTATAGTTTTTATTATACCCCGGGAGGTCTTTAATCTTGAAATTCATCGAAGCACAGCGGCTGCAAAAACTGCCCCCTTACCTTTTTGCCCGTATCGAGCAATCGATTAATCTTAAAAAGGCTCAGGGCGTGGATGTAATCAGCCTCGGCATTGGGGATCCGGACATGCCCACACCAGGGCATATAATAGAGGAATTGATCAAAGAAGCGAGAAATCCTGTCAATCACCAGTATCCTTCTTCTGTCGGCATGCTCGAATTCAGGCAGGCTGTGGCCGGATGGTACAAGCGGCGTTTTAATGTCGAACTGGATCCGAAAAACGAAATAGTCAACCTGATCGGATCAAAGGAAGGAATCGCCCATATCTGCTGGTGCTACCTTGATCCCGGCGATATATCGCTGGTGCCCGATCCCGGTTACCCGGTATATGGCATCGGCTCCATACTGGCGGGCGCACAGCCGTACTATATGCCTCTTAAGGAAAAGAATAAATTCCTGCCCGATTTCTCGGAAATCCCGGCCGAAGTGGCTAAAAAGGCCAAGATGATGTTCCTTAATTATCCCAACAACCCCACCGGGGCAGTGGCCGACGAAAGATTTTTCCAGGAAGCCGTTGCTTTTTCCAACGAGTTCGGGGTGCTTATCTGCCATGACACGCCTTATACCGAAATAACTTATGACGGCTACCGTCACCCTTCTTTCTTACAGATTAAGGGCGGGAAAGAAGCAGGGATAGAATTTCATTCCATGTCCAAAACATACAACATGACCGGCTGGCGCATCGGGTGGGCGGCAGGCAATCCCGACGCTATAAACGCGCTTGGACGCCTAAAATCAAACATTGACTCCGGCCAGTTCCAGGCAATTCAGAAAGCTGCTATCGCAGGACTGGACGGAACTTATGGCGAACTGGAAAAAGTAAATAAGATTTACAGCGAGCGCAGGGATATTGTTGTTGACTGCCTTAATTCACTCGGGTGGCGGATTGAAAAGCCCAGGGCGGCTTTTTACCTCTGGATTCCCGTCCCGGCCGGACATACATCCGAGTCCTTCGCCGAACTTGTCCTTGAAAAGGCAGGTGTCGTGATTACTCCTGGAACAGGATACGGCGCTAACGGGGCGGGTTATTTCCGCATTTCGATAACTGTTGATACCGGACGCTTAAAAGAAGCGATGGAAAGAATCAGACAAAATATCGGCATGGTCAGCTTCTAAATATAAGGATAGACCCCCATGCTGATAATGCAGCGCCATCAGAAGGGTGAAAATTCATCAAAAAAGGGGGGTCAATGTCCTTAAGCGCAATTTTGAGCCTTCATTCAAAGAACGAGTACGCCCGAGGATAAGCGAGGGAACTGTTTGAGGCGCGTAAGCGCCGAGTTTGACCGAGCCCGAGGGCTTAAAGGACGTCGTTGTTCACAGGTGAGCGATATTGCAAAGTGCCGCTGCAGCGCCCGGTGAAGCTTTGGTTACAGGACCGCGGTGCGAAACCAGCGGCACACTCAAGGTTTCTTGAAAAGACTTTGTGATGCCGGGAATTTAATGCTCGGTTTATCTCGCAACTGCCTTGCCTTCTAAAGCAGCACCGCTTGGTCCTGTCCGAAGCGAACCGTTGGCGCTGCCGGCACGGAGCACCTGAGCGAACCGTGACAACGATGGCCTGAGGCGAATATGAGCACGCTTAACAGTTGACTTTCCTGATGCAAGATTATTATCAGGACAAATACACAAGAACCGTCCCCCTGTATTTCATTTTTTCCACAAGAACCGTCCCCCTGTATTTCCCCTGTATTTTATTTTTAGGAGGTTTGAAGATGAAACTGTCAGAACGAGCATTGAAGCTCAGCCCATCACCTACACTGGCCATCGACGCCCAGGCAAAAAAACTTATTGCCTCCGGCGAGAATGTTATAAATTTTGGTGCGGGTGAGCCGGATTTTGATACTCCGGAGCATATCAAACAGGCCGCTATCGAAGCTATCCGAAAAGGAATGACCAAATATACACCGGTATCGGGAGTCCCGGCTTTAAAACTGGCAATTGTTGAAAAGTTCAAAAAGGACAATGGCCTTGATTATAATACCGAACAAATTGTTGTCTCGGCAGGAGGCAAACACTGCCTGTATAACGCAATCCAGGTCCTCTGCGAAGAAGGCAAGGAGGTTATCGTCCCGGCGCCATACTGGGTCAGTTACATTGAACAGATCAAGCTTGCCGGCGCCGTGCCCGTAATAGTCGAAACAAAAGCGGAAAACGGCTATAAAATGACTGTTGATGAACTGAAATCCGCGCTCAGCGAACGTTCGGCGATGCTTATTTTAAACTCTCCCTGCAACCCGACCGGTGCGGTGTACAGCAAGGGTGAGTTGACTGCTCTGGGTGAATTTCTAATAGATAAGGACATTACAATTATCTCGGATGAAATCTATGAAATGCTTATTTACGGCGGCAGCGAACATATCAGTATTGCTTCTCTCGACCCTGCCTTAAAGGAAAAGACGGTTTTAATCAACGGCGTCTCAAAGGCATATTCGATGACCGGATGGCGTATTGGTTATTCAGCCTCCTGTTTGCCCGTCGCCAAGGCTATGTCCGACCTGCAGAGCCATTCAACTTCGAATCCGACATCCATCTCCCAGGCGGCAAGTATAAGCGCCTTGACCGGAACTCAGGAGCCATCGAAAAAAATGGTGATTGAATTTGAAAAGAGGAGGAATTACATGTATGAGAGGCTGACGGCAATAAAAGGCGTTGCCTGCCGCCTCTCCGAGGGCGCTTTCTACCTGTTTCCCTGTATTAAAAGCTATTTTGGATGTTCCTACAGAGGAAGACAGCTAAACAGCTCGTCTGACCTGGCCGGCATCCTTTTGGAAGAGGCAAAGGTAGCTGTGGTTCCGGGAGTTGCCTTTGGCGACGACAGATGCTTTCGCCTTTCTTACGCCACTTCCATGGAAAATATTACAGAAGGCCTTAACCGTATAGAAAACATTTTTAAAGATATTGATATGCAAAAATAAAGATAACGGAGGAAGTTCCTTGCTTAGAAGCATGACCGGCTATGGCCGGGGAGAAGCGACAGCTTTAGGAAAAAAACTAACCATAGAGTTAAAGGCTGTAAACCACCGTTACAGTGAAGTAGTCGTGCGCCTGCCTAAAAGCATGAATCAACTTGAGGACAGGGTCCGCCAGTATGTCCAGTCAAAAATTTCCCGCGGACGTGTCGATTGCTATTTCACAGTGGAAGAAACAGCAAATAAAAATATTAAGGTGAAAGTTGACAAAAACCTTGCTGCATCGTATTATAAGGCCATAAAAGAAGTTTTCAGTGAATTAGGAGTTTCCGGGGAAGTCGGTCCTGAGCATATTTTATCTCTTCCCGGCCTGCTGACTCTGGAAGAGCCGGATGAGGATATTGAGAATTTTTGGCCGGCTGTTCATCAGGCGCTGGAGGATGCTGTCGGTTCCCTGTTGGAAATGCGTGACAAAGAGGGAAAGAGGCTTCAGGAAGATATCCGCTGCCGCACAGAAAAGATTAGACAGCTAAACACCGGGATAGAGGAAAGGGCGCCGCTGGTCACACAGGAATACAGGTCACGCCTCAATCAACGCCTGCAGGAGTTATTGCCCGAAAGCAGGGTTGACCCCGGAAGAATGGTTACCGAAGTAGCTTTTTTTGCGGAGCGTTCCAATATCACCGAAGAGAATGTACGCATTCAAAGCCATCTTTCGCAATTGATCTCGTCTTTAGATGCAGAAGAACCTGTAGGACGTAAACTTGATTTTCTAATCCAGGAAATCAACCGTGAGATAAATACGATTGCCTCCAAGGCCAATGACTTACTGATCAGCCAAACTGCCGTCGAGGTTAAAAGTGAGCTTGAGAAAATTCGTGAACAAGTGCAAAATGTGGAGTAGTCAAGCATTCCGCATTTTAAGAACAGGGGAGGAAAGATGGATATAAAATTAATCAACATAGGGTTTGGAAACGTAGTTTCGGCCAACCGGATCATAACGATTGTCGGACCCGAATCCGCACCTATTAAAAGAATAATCAACGAGGCCCGTGAAAGCGGCATGCTGGTGGACGCTACTTACGGCCGCCGTACAAGAGCCGTGATCATTACAGACAGCGGCCATGTGATCTTATCAGCCGTTCAACCCGAAACAGTGGCAAACCGCCTTGGTACCAAGGAGGCACATTCTGCATTAGCTGAAGAACAAGAAAAATAAACAGGTTTGGTATGATTGAGCAGGGTATTTTAACTATACTATCCGGGCCTTCCGGAGTAGGAAAAGGTACTGTGGCAAAGGCTCTGCTGGAAAAGACGAAAGACCTGGTTTGCTCTATATCTGCTACTACCCGTCTTCCCAGAGAGGGTGAAGTAAACGGGAGTAGTTATTATTTTCTTTCGACAGATGAATTCCGCAAAAAGGCAGACCGTCAGGAATTTTTAGAATGGGCTCAAATATACGGCAATTTCTACGGAACACTTCGGTTGCCGGTAGAACGCGCCCTGTCCGGCGGCAAAGATGTGCTTCTAGAGATAGACGTCCAGGGAGGCATACAGGTTAAACAAAAATTTCCTCAGGCGGTTTTAATTTTTCTCCTTCCCCCGAGTCAGGATGAACTGGAATCCCGCTTAACAAAGAGAGCGAGTGAAACTGCAGCGGATATAAAAAAACGTTTGAACTGGGCGGAAGGAGAATTTGAATGCCTCAAGCTTTACGATTACGCAGTAGTTAACGACCGGGTTGACGAAGTTGTTTCAAAGATCCAGTCGATTATAGTTGCTGAGAAATGCCGTACCTGGCGGTTGTAATGAGGGCGCAAAATATATACCTGGGGGGAGAAGGATGAACAAACCATCCTTAGATGTTTTAATGCGCAAAGTTGATAACCGTTATGCTCTTGTGGTCATCACCGCCAAAAGGGCACGTTCTATTACAGAAGCTGAAGAAAGCGGGAAGGTTGCCACCAACGGCAATAAACCTGTTACAGTGGCTTTACAGGATATAGCCAACGATAGGGTTAAATTTAAGCATACACGGCAGGGGAGGAAATAACAAGATGCTGGCTGGTAAATTTGTCACCCTCGGTATTACAGGCAGTATCGCTGCCTTTAAGGCGGCAAGCCTGGCTAGTTTATTGACCAAAACTGGGGTTGACGTACATGTGGTAATGACAGACGCAGGCCAAAGATTCGTAACACCCCTGACTTTTCAGGCACTTACAAAAAATCATGTTCATACCGGTTCTTTTGGAGATCCGTCCGGTTTCCAGATACCCCATATTACATTAGCCCAAAAAGCCGATTTAGTTGCCATTGCACCCGCAACTGCTAATATTCTGGGGAAAATAGCTCATGGAATTGCAGACGATCTGTTAACAACCATAGTAATGGCAGCTACCTGCCCGGTCCTGATCTGCCCCGCCATGAACGTCCATATGTACAATAATCCGGTCACACAGGCCAACCTGGCCCGGTTAAAAGAATTAAACTATCTGATTATGGAAGCGGGAACGGGGTACCTGGCCTGTGGTGAACATGGTCCAGGAAGGTTCCCCGAACCAGAACTGATCTACCAGCAGATTATTCGACTTATTTCACCGGCAGGGGACTTCAAGGGAATTTCCGTCCTGATTACCGCCGGGGGGACAAGAGAACCGCTGGATCCTGTGCGGTTCATTTCAAACAGGAGTTCGGGAAAAATGGGATTTGCCCTTGCCCGCTCTGCAGCAACAAGGGGCGCTGAAGTTACATTAGTTTCTGCGCCTACAAATTTAACCCCCCCGCCCGGAATAAATTTTATTCCGGTTGAAACTGCAATGGAAATGCAGCGCGCCGTAGTAGATATTTTTCCAAACTTCGACATAGTGATCAAAGCAGCCGCAGTTGCCGATTTCAGGCCTGTAAAACCATCGAAAAATAAGATTAAAAAAGACAGGGACAAGAACCTTGTTATTGAACTGGAAAAAAACACTGATATTTTGATGGAAATTGGCAAAATAAAGAAACCCAATCAGGTGCTTGTTGGTTTTGCCGCTGAAACTGAAAACTTGCTTGAGTCAGCGCGTAAAAAAATTGAGCAAAAAAACCTCGATCTGATAGTTACTAATGATATTACCCTTCCAGGGGCCGGTTTTGACTCAGACACCAATATTGTTAAAATAATCTACCGCAACGGGGAAGTAATTGACTTTCCGTTAATGGACAAGCTTGATGTAGCATGCCGGATCCTTGACGCTGCATTGCTGCTGCACCGCCAATGCCCCGAACAGCAATAAAAAACTTTTTTAAACATTAAAGTTACCTTTGTGCAGGAGCAACATATGCATGCCGAAGTTTTAATTAATCTGCCGGTACGAAGGCTTGATCGGACTTTTTCCTACCGGATTCCTTTTGCCCTCGATGGACAGGTAATTACTGGCAGTCTGGTGCAAATCAGCTTCGGCAGGCAAAATATTGAAGGTTACGTTACCGGCCTGAGCAATCCTGATGAACCTGAACCCGCAGGCATTAAAGAACTTACCGCAGTTATCGACAGGGGGCCTGTTTTTACACGCGAACAGTTAGACCTTGCCCTGTGGATGTCTTCATATTATCTATGTCCCACCGTCACTGCTCTGCAAACAATTATTTGGCCCCGGCTTGCCCATTCCTCACGACAGGCGCCGGGTCTCTGGCCTTTAAATCCTTCAGGGTCAGAGACTGTTTTTAAGCGCGCTCCTTCCCAAAAAACTGCCTGGGAAACCGCTTTATCCCAACCGGGCCTGACACGCCTTGAACTGGCTGCCGCAGCAAAAGTTTCCGTTTCAGCAATAGATGCATTAACGGCCAAGGGAATGTTAACCGCCAAAAAACGTGCCGGCAAAAATCCTGTTTCAATAAACAACTTTGTTGAATCCCGGCCTTTTGATTTGACTGCCCAGCAAAAAACCGCTTTTAATCCGATCTTTGACTGTCTGAACAAGAAAGAACATAGGGTCTTTTTGCTTAACGGCATTACAGGAAGCGGGAAAACCGAGGTATACTGCCATAGTGTGTCCGCTGCTCTTGGGATGGGAAGACAGGCCTTGATCCTGGTGCCGGAAATTGCGCTTACACCGCAGATGCTGAATACTTTTTACTCCCGGTTCGGGGAACAGGTGGCAATCCTGCACAGCCGCCTTTCTGACGGAGAACGGCATGATGAATGGATGCGAATCAGGGAAGGCAGCGCAAATGTAGTCCTGGGAACACGCTCGGCCTTGTTTGCTCCTGTTCAAAACCTGGGTCTAATCGTTATTGATGAAGAGCATGAACCCTCCTATAAACAGGAGGAAAGCCCCCGTTATCATGCGCGGGCTGCAGCCCTTGAGATTGCAAGAAACAAGGAAGCGGTCGTCGTACTTGGAAGCGCGACGCCGTCAGTGGAATCATTTTTCAGCGCTTTTTGCACCGGAGCATACCAGCTTCTCACAATCAGTGAGCGGGTTGAAAAAAGATCCCTCCCCCAAATTCAGGTTGTCGACATGAGGGAAGAAATAAAAAAAGGCAATCAGGAGTTGTTCAGCCGGGTTCTGCTTTCTTCGATTAAAGATCGTTTGGGAAAAAATGAGCAGACTATCCTGTTCCTAAACAGGCGGGGGTTCTCAACATTCATATCCTGCCGGGAATGCGGACAGGTTATGAAATGCCCCCATTGCGACATATCACTGACCTACCATATCAATGGACGCCTGGTCTGCCATTACTGCAATTATACGACTGGCGCCCCCCGGTTTTGCCCATCCTGCAAAAGCAGTTTTATGAGTTATTTTGGGATGGGAACACAGAAAATTGAATTTGAAATAAAGCGCCTGTTTCCTGACGCCAGGGTCCTGCGAATGGACAGCGATGTCACATCTCGCAAGGGATCCCACCAGAGAATACTGGATACTTTTTGTCAGGGCAAAGCAGACATTTTGATCGGCACACAAATGATCGCCAAGGGTCTGGACATCCCCACAGTTACCCTGGTAGGCGTGGTAAATGCAGATCTGACATTGTACATGCCCGACTTCAGGGCTGCCGAGAGGACTTTTCAGCTTCTTACCCAGGTGGCGGGACGTGCAGGCCGGAGCGATCTCGGAGGCGAAGTGCTGATTCAGACCCATTCACCTGAACACTTCGCAATTACTTCAGCCAGGGAACATGATTACCTGACTTTCTTTGAACAGGAAATAAAAAACCGGGAAATTTTAAATTATCCGCCTTTTTCATCCCTTTGCAGATTTCTTATTACGGGAACCGTCCAGATGGAAGTAGAAAATACAGCCAATACTTTGTATAATATAATGAGTGGAATTGTCAGCCATGAGGAACTTTATAATCAAGTACAAATATTTAATGCAGTACCCGCCCCGGTAAGCAGGATAAAAAATCGCTACCGCTGGCACTTGATTTTTAAAGCTGCACGTATAAAGCAGCTTCAGGATATCTCAAGAGCTTGCCTTAATGAGTTCGATCGGCGCTATCCATCTGCTAAAAGCAGAATCGTCGTTGACATAGAACCTCAGAATATGTTTTAAAGCGAAAGGGGAAAGCGGTCCTTGGCAGTCTATCAGGTTATCAAATATGGTGAGGATAACGGGATCTTAAGGGAAAAGGCAAAGGAGATCACAGCAATAACACCAAGCATAAACAAACTGCTTGACGACCTGCGCGATACCATGTACATCTATAAGGGCGTCGGTCTCGCCGCTCCGCAGATAGGTGTGTCCAAACGGGCAATTGTGGTCGATACCGGCGAAGAACTTATTGAGTTGATCAACCCGGAAATTTGCGAACAGTCTGGAAGCGAAAGTTCCGAAGAAGGATGTTTAAGCCTGCCGGGAATGGCCGGGGATGTTGTCAGGGCAGTCCGGGTGCTGGTCAAGGGGCTCAACCGCCTTGGTGAGGAAATTAAAATTGAAGCCAAGGGTTATCAGGCCAGAGCGCTGCAGCATGAAATCGATCACCTTGAAGGGATTATTTTTACCGATAAGGCAACAAATCTACGAAAAGTAGTTGAATAAAGGAAGTTTTTAAGATGCGCGTCGTCTTCATGGGTACGCCAGTATTCGCCGTGCCCTGTTTGAGAGCCCTTCTCAAAGAACAGTTCCAGGTAGCAGGCGTTGTTACACAGCCCGACCGTCCAAAGGGGAGAGGGCAAAAATATTTTCCCTGTGCGGTTAAAGAAGAGGCGATTTTTAATGGGCTGGATATTTACCAGCCTTCAAATTTAAAGGACTCCAAGTTCATCAGTCAAATGGAGGAACTGTCTCCGGAGGTAATTGTTGTCGTAGCTTTCGGCAGGATTCTGCCCAGGGTTATCCTTGATCTGCCCGTTATGGGATGTATCAACGTCCATGCTTCTTTATTGCCTCAATACCGGGGCGCCGCCCCGATTCACCGGGCGATCATGAACGGCGAAACGATAACCGGAATTACAACCATGCTCATCAACGAAAGCCTGGATACCGGCGATATTCTGCTTCAAGAAGCAGTCCCGATTCATAAAGAGGACAATGTCGGAACCCTGCACGACCGCCTGGCTTCTCTGGGAGCAGAGCTTCTTGTTAAGACACTGCAGTTGCTTGAGGCCAAAGGTTTATCGCCCGTCCCCCAGGATTATTCGAAAGCCACCTATGCACGCATTATTTCCCCCGAAGACGAGGTCCTTAACTGGAATTCGCCCGCCCGCACAATTTTTAATCACGTACGGGGGATGGATCCCTGGCCCGGCGCCAAAACCGCCCTCGGTGAAAAACTGCTTAAGATCTGGCGGGTGGAAGCTGCTGATTTTGAATCTTTAAAGGAAGGAGCCTTACCGGGGCAGGTGGTTGTTTCCGGCCCTGAAGGCTTTGTGGTCCAGGCCAACCCCGGACTGGTAGATGTAAAAGAACTGCAGCTGCAGGGCGGCAAACGTCTTTCAGCAGTTGATTTTTTGCGCGGCCGCCCGGTAAGGACCGGAACCGTATTGGGTTAAAAGCGCAAAAAGGATTATTTTTTACACGATCAATAATACAAGAACTTTAAGGCAAATATATTCACAAGAAGAGGTGAGGAAATGATCGACAAGAAAACTTTGAAAACAGTCCTTGATCTCGCCCTGGCCAACGGGGGAGATTTTGCGGATATTTTTGTGGAAAAGAAAATATCTACCGGAATTTCGGCCGAGGGAGGAAAAATAGAACGGGTCCATTCCGGCATAGACGCCGGCGCCGGATTGCGTGTCCTGGCCGGAGATATGACCGCCTATGCCTATACAAATGACCTGAGCAGGGAAAGCCTGCTGGAGATTGCCAGGACAGTCGGCCGCACGGTCAAAACAGCCGACCGGAAGGAATACAATTTTGACCTGCGCAAGGTTAAACCCACGGTGGATTTCTCTTTTCCGGAACGCCCGGATAAAGTGGAAACATCCCGCAAAGCGGCAATGGTCGAAGCTGCGGATAAGGCGACGCGCCAGGTCAACAGCGAACTGATCAAGCAGGTGATGGTCGGTTATGGAGATGTTATCCAGCAGGTAACTATAGCCAACAGCACAGGGGACTTTGTTGAAGACGAACGTATCCGCACAAGATTTCTGGTCCATGCCGTCGCCGGCGACGGCGCAGTTATTCAAACGGGCTATGAAGCCGCAGGAAGCCTCGCAGGTTTTGATCTACTAAAGCGGTTTCCCCCGGAGGAACTGGGCAGAAAGGCCGGCGAAAGGGCAATTCAAATGCTGAATGCAAAACCGGCGCCGGCAGGGAAGTTTCCCGTCGTGATGGCCGGAGAAGCCGGGGGTACTATGGTGCACGAGGCTTGCGGCCATGGTCTTGAAGCAGACCTTGTCCAGAAGAAACTTTCTGTGTATGCCGGAAAGATGGGCGAACAGGTAGCCTCCAAAGAGGCAACAGTTATAGATGACGCAACCCTGGCTGACCGTTATGGCTCATACCGTTTTGATGACGAAGGAACACCTTCCCGCAAAGTAGTCCTGATCGAGGACGGGATTCTCAAAGACTATCTCTATGACAGAATGACAGCCGGCAAAGACGGTAAGCGCTCCAACGGACACGGAAGGCGGGAATCCTACCAGCACAAACCGATCCCCCGTATGGGCAACACTTTTATCGCGCCGGGCAAGGCTGATCCGGAAAAAATTATCAGCCAGATAAAGAACGGCCTGCTGGTTAAAAAAATGGGGGGCGGTCAGGTAAACACAACTACAGGCGATTTTGTTTTTGACGTTGCAGAAGGTTACTTGATCATCGACGGACAGGCGGGTCCTATGGTAAGAGGGGCAACCCTGACCGGCAACGGCCCGGAAGTGCTCAAAATCCTGGAAATGGTCGGCCGTGATTTAGGCTTTACAATCGGCACCTGCGGAAAGGATGGCCAGGGAGTGCCGGTCAGTGATGCGCAACCGACACTCTTAATTCGCGAACTCATTGTCGGAGGAACACAGGTTTCTTCAAACGGCCAGATCAGGCGCATCTAGCGCCAGCCTGACGGAGTTGCTGAACATCTAAACTCAGCAGGGGCAGACACAAGCAGACACAAGGGGACGGTTCTCCTGTGTCAGTGGACACAGGAGAACCGTCCCCTTGTGTCTGCTATAATGCATCCTACTTGTTTGACACCAGTCTGATCATCAGGGAGGCCAGAGTATGCCTTTCACCCTCATCAGCTACTGACCAGAGTTCTTTCACGGTTTTTTGCTCCGGATTACCCGGGTTGATATTTTCAGCAAGCAAATCACCTGCCTGCTGGGCTAAAGAAAGGATGCGCTCCCTGCCGACGCCCAACTCATCGGCAAATTCCACTGCCTGGCCTAAAAAATTCTTCCAGTTTTCCCATTCTGACAGTACTTGTCTAAAATCTTCATTATCCATGTAATTACCTCCCCCAGATTAAGAAGCTTTTTTTATTGTGGTTATTTTCTTCCTTAAATGTGCAGTAAGATATTCTTGCCAAAGATACACAAATTTTTAATTAGAGCATATTTTTTATCTAGAAGGACCGACTTTTTCAAATATAAGTTTCGCCAAAGAAGTTCAGGGAGGTTTTGAAATGAGGATCGGTGACATAGTAACAAGGAGAGTTTTCGGCTCAGATGTACAGTTTTGCATTCTCGGTTTTTATACCAAACAGGATTCCGGCGAGCGTTTGGCTATTCTTGCGATGCTTGATCCTTCTTCAGTAATAGAGGCGCGGGTCGAGGAATTATCGCCCGCATCTCTTAGAAATATTTTTGCTTTGACGACCAACATCTACACCCATTAGTAGAAGTAAAAACGTTTTACTGGAAAAATACCGCAGTTTTCTCCGGCCAAAAAAGGAATACGACTGATTTTATTGAATAATACTACTTTGAGGAAAGGAGCGAAAAAGTAGTGTTGGATGAGCAAGCATTATTGAACTTGGCCGAATCTGCGAGTAAAGGCGCCAAACAGGCGGGAGCAGGCGAAGCCGAAGCTTACTTGAGCTATAACAGGGAATTTTCTGCTGAAGTCCGTAACGGCCAGGCTGAGACAATAAAAGTAGCCCTGGACCGGGGTTTGGGTTTACGCGTCGTACAAAATGGAAGGGTTGGATTCGCCTATACTTCTGATCTTGAAAAGGAATCCATGAAAAATATTGCTGATCAGGCAATAGCAAATGCCCGCGAAACAGCCGCTGATCCATACCGGATATTTCCATCTCCTTCTTCACTTTACCCTGAGCTGGACCTTTATGACACGGTATTAATTAAAACTTCTGTCGAGGCAAAAATTGACCTTGCCAAGGCGATGGAAGAGGCCGCGCGGGCTTTTGACCCGCGGGTAAAGATAATAGAAAGTTCTAACTACCAGGACATCGAAGCCTGCGTAACCCTCGTCAACAGCAAGGGAATAAAAAATTCCTACCGGGCGACATACTGTGGAATTTACCTCTCCCTGGTAGCCGAAGAAGGGGAAGATCAGCAAACAGGATTTGCTATGGATTACCGCCTGCGGTTTGAAGACCTCGATGCTGTGAAAATCGGTCGTGAGGCAGCTTTTCGCGCCGTCCGGATGTTGGGCGCAAAACCCGTTTCAACCCGAAAAACCGCCGTCTTGTTTGACCCGCATGTAGCAGCCGGTTTTCTGGATTTGCTCGGTCCCGCGCTCACTGCCGAAGCAGTTCAAAAAGGGCGTTCCCTTTTTATGGGAAGAGTTAATCAGCCTGTTGCGGCACAGGCAGTAAACATTATTGACGACGGGATTTTGCCGGGCGGCATCGCTTCTGCTCCTTTTGACGGTGAAGGAGTTCAGATGTCCAGAAAGACGCTGATCGAAAGGGGCATTCTCAAAGGATATCTGCACAACACTTACACAGCAGCCAAAGAAAATGTCGCCTCTACCGGGAATTGCATGCGGTCTTCTTATAAAAGCGCTCCGGATGTCGGGACTACAAACTTCTTCATCCAGCCCGGCGGTTATACGGCGGATGAACTTATCAATTCCACCGGAAGCGGTATTTATATAACCGAGGTTATCGGTATGCATACGGCAAACCCTATTTCAGGCGATTTTTCCGTGGGAGCTACGGGAATTTTAATTGAAAACGGCCAACTGACCCAGCCTGTCAGGGGAATTGCCATTGCCGGCAATATTCAGGAAGTCCTTCAGCAGATTGATGGAATTGGCAGTGACCTTGTTTTCTTTGGCGGTCATGGTTCGCCCACAATACGAATTGCCCGGATGGTCGTCAGCGGACATTAAAAGAAGGGAAGTCGCTTTTTATTGAAAATTTTAGTCCTACACGGGCCAAACCTTAACCTGCTTGGAAAGCGTGAACCAGGGATTTACGGATCCTTGTCCCTGGAAACAATTAACTCACTCCTGCACCGGCTGGCAGCCGAACTGGATATTAAGCTTGAATGCCGCCAGTCAAATTCTGAAAGCGAACTGATAAACTGGCTTCACAATGCCGCTTCCGAAACAGATGCAGTAGTTTTTAACCCCGGAGCCTTTACGCATTACAGTTACGCTCTGGCGGACGCCGCGGCGGCAATATCAATCCCGGTTGTTGAAGTTCATCTGTCCAACATCTACGCCCGCGAACAGTTCCGCCGTCATTCCGTAATTTCCCCTGTGGCTGCAGGACAAATCAGCGGTTTTGGAGCGGAAAGCTACTTACTGGGTTTAAGGGCTGCAGTGAACCTTGTTAAGAAAGAGGAAAGATGAAAAGAAGAGTTGACCTTTTAAGGAACAAGCTGTATCAAAAGGGAATAGACAGCCTGCTTGTGATGAAACCTGAAAACCGCAAATACTTGAGCGGCTTTTCCGGAACCGCCGGTACCCTGGTGGTTACTCAGGAGCAGCTTTTTCTGCTTACCGATTTCCGGTATATCGAACAGGCGGAACATGAGTGCAAACAATGGCAGGTTATAGAAATAAAAACTTCCGTCTTCGATGCGCTGAAAACCTATTTGCCGGATTGGAAAATTTCACGTCTTGGTTACGAAGAAGATTTTCTGACCCATAAACAATTTCTTGAATTAAGTGAAAAGGCCTCCGGCAGTTCTCTGATCCCCGCTGCCGGTACAGTGGAGAATTTGAGAATAATAAAAAGCCAGGAAGAGATCGCTCAGATGATTAATTCAGCCGGACTGGCCGATGAGGCTTTTACGCATATTCTTAATTTCCTCAAACCAGGCTGCACAGAGATTGAAATATCTCTGGAAATGGAGTATTTTATGCGCAGGAGGGGTGCAAAACGAATCTCCTTTGACATTATAGTCGCTTCCGGCGTACGCGGGGCAATGCCTCATGGGGTGGCGTCGGACAAACAGCTGCAGGCCGGTGAACTTGTAACGATGGATTTTGGATGCGAGCTCAATGATTATTGTTCCGATATAACCAGAACTGTTTGCCTGGGCGCTCCCACGGAAATGCAGGAACTTATTTACCGGATCGTTCTTGAAGCCCATGATGCGGGTGTTAATTCTGTCAGGCAGGGGGTAAAAGCCTCCGATGTGGATCAGGCAGCCCGCAGTGTTGTTGAAAAATATCGTTTCGGCGAAAACTTCCGCCACAGCACAGGACATGGAGTAGGGCTGATCGTACATGAAAGTCCTGTAATTTCGTCCAAGGACGGGACTATACTTCAGACTGGCATGGTAATAACTGTTGAACCGGGTATTTATCTCCCCGGCTGGGGTGGGGTGCGTATTGAAGATATGGTTCTGGTCGAAGAAAATGGAGCGCGTCTGCTTACCCATACGCCGAATGACCACCTGATGGTCTTATAGAATTTTACAGGCAAACAAGCAAGTATTTTTTACAGCAGAAGTAAAAGGAGGCGAAAACCTTGATTTCTACCAATGATTTTAAGACAGGCCTGACGATCAACATCGATGGTGACGTTTATCAGGTGATTGACTTTCAGCACGTTAAGCCAGGTAAGGGAGCAGCTTTTGTGCGCTGCAAAATCAAGAACCTGCGCACCGGATCAACTGTAGAAAGAACCTTTAACGCAGGGGAAAAAATACCTCGTGCGCATGTGGAAAGGCGCTCGGCTCAGTACCTGTATAATGACGACGACAACCATTATTTTATGGATATGGAAACTTTTGAACAGATTTCGCTGAGCAAAGAGGAATTGGGTGAGGCGGTTAAGTACATCAAGGAGAACATGACTATTAATGTCCTGATGTTCCAGGGCAGTTCAATCGGCATAGATATTCCCAATTTTGTTGAGTTAAAAGTTGTTGAGACGACACCGGGTATAAAAGGAGATACGGCTTCCGGCGGGTCCAAACCGGCCGTTCTGGAAACCGGCTACACTGTTCAGGTTCCCTTTTTTATTAATGTCGGGGATATTCTTCAAATCGACACAAGAACAGGGCAGTACCTGAAAAGAGCATAGGTCGTTTCTGATGTTTAAGACCCCCATTCAAGTGAGATACTATAAAAGCCCGAAAAACTTTTAAGAATAGTCAAGGGGGTTTTAAAAATGGAAACGAGCAGGTTAAGATCAAAGGTAGCCTATTTGCAAGGCCTTTCAGCAGGCTTAAGCCTGAATGAGGGATCCGGGGAAGGGCGGCTGATCAAAGAAATAATCGGTGTTTTGGATGCTTTTACCGCCTCTATTGAAGAACTGGACAAGTCCAGCAGCCAGATTAAAGATTACCTGGATAGTGTTGACGAAGATCTTTCCCTTCTTGAGGACAAATTCTATGATGAGGAAGATGAACTTTTTGATGACACTGATTATATAGGAGTAGAGTGCCCGGACTGCGCCGAAAAACTATATGTCGATCCTGAAATCCTTGATGATCATGAAGTTTTTGAAATTTCTTGCCCGAACTGCAGCAGGGTTGTTTTTATTAACGAGGATAATGGACAAAAACACGGAATGATTCAAATGAGCGCAAGTTCTCCTGAAGAGGACATTTAAAATTTCTATAAAGTTTCGCTAACCGATAAAACCACTGTCAAGGACCATATCAAATTTGGTCTTTTTTTTTTGCGCCAAAACGTACAGGTCTAAAACACTCCCCGATCCCATATTTATGAGATATAAGAAGGGGGGACAAACATATGAGCAGCGCAGTTCACTCTTTAGACAACTGCCGGGTTACCATGAAACCCTCCCCCTGGCAGGAAGTCATGCCGGCACTGCCTGCAAGTATCCGCAGAATAATTACCGGTTTGCCGCCGGACATCCTGGAAAAACTTGAAGAAATACGCCTGCGTCAGAACAGGCCCTTAATCCTGGGCTTGTCCGGCGGGGATATTCTCCCTGGTATTAACGGAAAACCTGCAGTTGAATCCCGGGATTGGTATTTAGTAACGGCGGATGACATACAGCGGGTTACCCAGTTAATCAGCGGTTGTTCTCTGTATGCTTTTGGCGATGAACTGAAAAACGGTTTCATAACTTTGCCCGGAGGACACAGGGTTGGCTTAACAGGAAAAGCGGTTCTTGAAAACGGACGGGTCAGGACACTTAAATATATTTCCGGTCTTAATATAAGGATCTCACGGGAGGTTAAAGGCGCTGCCTCTTCCTTGCTCCCTTTCATAATCGATCAGAGATCCGGAAGTGTGCTCAACACTCTTCTTTTTTCCCCGCCCCGCTGCGGTAAAACCACCATGCTGCGGGATATCATCAGGCAGTTAAGCAACGGCATCCCTGAATTAAATTTCAGGGGGGTAGTTGTCAGCGTGGTTGATGAAAGGTCTGAACTTGCAGGATGCTGGCAGGGTATTCCCCAGCGGGAAGTCGGAATCCGTACGGATGTCCTGGACGGATGCCGCAAGGCTGAAGGAATGTTCATGCTTCTGCGCTCTATGGCCCCGCGTGTAATTGCTACGGATGAAATTGGTACGGATGAGGACTTCGCCGCTTTGGAAGGGGTTTTTAACGCAGGGGTTAAAGTGCTTACGACCGTACATGCAGCTTCCCTTGCGGAACTTAACCGGAGGCCTGCCTTGCGCAATCTCCTGAACATGAAAGTAATTGAACGTTTTGTCTTATTGGGCCGCTCAAAAAATGTTGGAACTATAGAGGAAATAATCGACGGCAGAACGATGCTTCCGTTGCCCGGAAAAGAGGTGGAACAATGCTTAAAATACTTGCCTGCCTTGTAATAGTTTCAGCCGGCGGAATCTGCGGAATGCTGGTCGCCAGGGGTTATTCCTTAAGGCCGGTCGAACTGCGTTCTTTAAAATCCGCCCTGCAGATGCTGGAAACGGAAATTACCTATGCCGCTACACCTTTAGCCGAAGCGCTTGGCCTGGTTGCAGAAAGGACAGATTACCGGCTGGCGCCTTTATTTGAGGAAACACGCCAAGAATTATTATCCATGTCGGGATGTACGGCAAAGGAAGCATGGGAAAAGGCGCTTCTAAAATTTTACCCCCGTTCGTCACTAGTTGGCTGCGATATATCTATCCTGCGCAGCCTCGGCGGAGCCCTTGGAATTTCGGACAGTTCCGGCCAGAGCAAGCACCTTAAGCTGGCCATGGAGCAGATTGGGGCGGAGCTGGAAAAAGCTGAAGCCGACGCCTTGCAGCACGTCAAATTATGGAATTACCTCGGTTTCTTAGGCGGCCTGGTAATAGTGCTTATTTTTTATTAAGGGGTGGTTTAAATGACAGGGTTTGATATCAGCATCGTCTTTAAAATCGTCGGTTTGGGAATCCTGGTCGGCGCAGCTCAGTATATCCTTAAATGTGCCAACAAGGAAGAATACGCTTTTATTGCAACTCTTGCAGGCCTGGGCATAGTCCTGTTCTGGGTTGTTCAACTCCTGGGAGTTTTCTTCGAGCAGGTAAAATCGGTTTTTAAACTTTTTTAGCCTTAAGGAGAGAAACACCTTGGATATTATGCAGATTGTGGGAATTGGAGTGGTGGCGGCAGTTCTGGCGGTTACAATACGTCAGAACAAGCCGGAGATTGCTATCGGTTTAAGTATTGTAACCGGAATCATTATCTTTCTGGCGGTTATCGGAAAGATTGGATCGGTTATTGACGTTCTTAAAGAACTATCCAACCGGGCAAATTTAAGCACGGTATACCTGGCAACCATATTAAAAATCATTGCTATTGCCTATATAGCGGATTTTGGCTCGCAAATTTGCAGGGATGCCGGGGAAGGGGCGCTTGCAGTTAAAATAGAGTTCGCCGCCAAGATACTTGTGCTCATTCTTGCCGTACCTATAGTAGCGGCAGTTCTGCAGGCTCTGTTGAAATTAGTCCCTTAGAGGTGAAGATGGGTGAATCTTATAAAACTTTCGTCGCTTTTGTTTCTGATTATTTTTTATCTGCTGCCCGTTCCGTTTGCTTGTGCGCTCGACCAGACTGCCGCGGCCGCTCAAGACGGAATTGTTCAGTCAGGATCGGAAAATGTTACTGGGAGCAATCAGCAAGAACCCGAGCTTAACCTGCGCGAGGTGGAAAATTATATCAACCAGGTTGATACGGATATAAAATCGGCTGTCCCGGGTTTAAGCTTTAAAGACATGTTTTTTAAGATTATCAGGGGCGATGTTTCGTGGAAACCTGCATCAGTTTTCAATGATCTGCTGAAATACCTGTTCAAAGAAGTCGTGGCCAATACTTCGCTGCTCGGCAAGCTGATTTTCTTGACGATGATCTGCGCCGTACTGCACAACCTGACCAGCGCATTCGACAGAGGAACTACCGGGCAGTTAAGCTATCTCGTTGTATACCTGGTGCTGGCAACTATCGCAATAGGCTCTTTTGCCCTGGCTATAAATACCGGCAGAGATCTGGTTGACCGGATGGTCTCCTTTATGCAGGCAATTATGCCTCTATTGCTTACGCTGCTTGTGGCAATGGGAGGGGTGGCTTCGGCGGCAATTCTCCACCCGGTAATTCTAATCAGCCTGACCGTCATCGGGACCCTGACTAAGAATATTGTGCTGCCCCTGATTTTTTTCAGCGCTGTTTTAGGAATCGCAGATAATCTTTCCGCTAGTTTTAAGGTCTCCCGTCTGGCAGACCTTTTAAAAACCGTTGCCATGGGTTTGTTGGGGATATTCAGCACGATCTTTCTGGGAATCCTGGCCATACAGGGTGTAGCCGGCGCGGTGGGTGACGGAGTCACTTTAAGGACGGCCAAGTTTGCCATAGATGCTTTCGTGCCCGTTGTCGGAGGCATGTTTTCAGGCGCTCTGGAGTCGGTCGTAAGCTCCTCATTACTAATAAAAAATGCTGCCGGAATTACCGGAATGATCTCCATCTTTCTGATTATGGGCCTGCCGATGCTTAAAATCATCAGCCTGTCCTTTATCTATAAGCTGGCCGGGGCGCTGGTGCAGCCCGTAGCGGAAGGGCAGGTGGTAGACTGTTTAAACGAGATGGGTTCAAGCCTGATCCTGGTCTTTGCCGCTGTCGGCGTCGTTGGCCTGCTGTTCTTTTTCTCTATTACCATACTTATCGGTGTCGGCAATATGACGGTTATGCTACGCTGATAGTTATCTCAAGCTGAGGGATGAAAAATGGAAGCTGTTCGTTTGCTTGTTCAAAATCTGATCGTAATAATCATGCTCGCTGTTTTTCTGGAAATGTTTCTTCCCCAAAGCGATCTCCGGCGCTATATCAGACTGGTCATGGGCCTTCTGGTTATCGTAGCTGTATTACAAGTATTAAGCAGTCTGTCCAAAAGCAGTTGGCAGCAGGCGCTGCCTGAACAGGCCATCAGCGCGGAAAGTCCGGTGTTTCCCAGTTTAAGCGAAATTACTGCGGCGGGCGAGAATTTAAATAAAGATCAAAGGGCACAGGCACAGGAAAAGTACCGGCAGTCGCTTGCCCGCCAGGTAAGCGCCCTGGTTGGGATAAGATCTGATGTTGAAGTTGTTTCTGCGCAAGTCCAAACATACGATGAACCCGACAGCCAAAAACTTGGGCAGATAAAGAAGATTACTTTGCATCTTAAAAATAATGCTTCCCCTGCGGAGGGCGAAAAAAAATCAATTGTCAAGCCCGTTGAAATACAGGCCGGAAAAAATGCTCCTGGTCCGGTTACCAAAACCAATGACCCGAAAAAAGGATCGCAAATTCCTAACCAGACAAAAGACAAGCTGGTAACAATACTGACAAACTTTTACAGCCTTTCCCCTGAGCAAATAATTATTTTGGAAGAGTGAGAACATTAGGCAACTTTACTTCAGGAGGACTTAAACGATGAAAGGTTTTAAAGAACACCTGAACAGCATTTTCGAAACGGCAAAAAGTACAGACTACCCTCCCAAATTGCAGAGGCAGAGAATTGTTTGGCTGACGGTAATAATTGCTTTTGCAATTCTTCTTTTGATTGTCGGCAATACCGGCAAGCCCGGCAAAACACCCGGGGGGACAACTGAAAATACCGAACATCAGATTCTTCAGAGTGATAACCGTTCTGTTATAGACAGGGAAGAGAAAACATTGGCCGCCAATCTGAAAAATATCTTAAAAGAAATTGAAGGAGCCGGGGAACTGGACGTAACCGTGAGGCTGGCCTCTTCTGAGCATGATCAATACGCTGTCAATACGAACAGCAGTAAAAAAACGACCGAGGAAAAAGATCAGGTCGGAGGCGTCCGGTCTACAACAGAATATACTGATAGCGGGCAGCTCGTCTTTACACGAAACGGCCAGGAAGAAATTCCGGTCATTGAACAAACAGGTTCATCAAAAGTGGCAGGAGTCCTGGTAGTAGCACAGGGCGCAAAAGATCCCGGGATAAAGGCCCGCCTCTTTGAGGCTGTCCAGATTGCCCTGGGAGTAGAACCGCAGAAAGTGCTTGTGCTGCCAAAATCATAATCAAGGGAGCAAAGAAAATGTATTCATTAGTAATCAATAAAAAAACCTTTTACGTTATCGCAGTTCTTATTTTGGGGATATGTCTTCTGGCAGCAGGTTGTCTTAACCTGCCGGGCAAGCTTGTCAAAATGAAGCAGTCCGGAAAAACGGCTCCTGCTGCCAATGCCGGCAGCAATGAAGCAAAAACTGCCGGCGAGCCCTTAATCTTAAGTACGGACCAGGTTAAAACCACTTCAAATGACAGCAGTTCGGAATTTTTTATTGAGTACCGTTTGGACAGAGAACGCGCCAACGGAAGGCATATTGAGCTGCTGCACGAAATTATCGACAATCCTTCGTCAAGTCCCCAGACAAGGCAGAAAGCCCAGGAAAAACTCCTCTTCTTAAGTGAAAAGCTGGCCAGGGAAGCTGAACTTGAGCACCTGATCAGCGCCCGCGGATTTAAAGACAGCACCGTTTGTCTTGAAGAAAACGATAAAATTACTATAATAGTGCAGGCGCCCTTGTTATCGGTTCAGGACGAAGAGGGAATCCGCCAGTTGATTACCTGGGGTACCGGAGTGGAGGGACAAAATATTATCATCCTTGCTAAAGACTAAACCTATCCTACTCTATTCTTTAAAACAATAAAGCAGGTCCTTTTTTATGTCAACAGGCAGCTGAATAATGCTTAATCTGTCCTGTATCCTGGTTAATCATTGTGAAAGAAGTATTATCGACAATATATTACAAATAATCCCAAGGATATTTGTGAAATAAGGCAGAAGTATACTTTAATCTTTAAAAAATTCAACGGAGGTAAAATATGAAGGTTAACATGAAGGCAAACATGAGAAAACTAATTCTGCTTTTCATATCAATCATTCTTTTTGTATGTTTTTCCGCCGCGGCGAACGCTTCCGGCA
>JBAZGB010000042.1:0-22689 GCA_041653135.1 Eubacteriales bacterium
TATCGACGTGCTCTTCGGCGAGTTCCAGAAGACAGTCCTGAAGTTTTTTTATAAGAAGGATGATATCCTCTATTTCATCCTTCAAAAACATGCGTATATCCAGCGCTACCTGATCATTACGGCTTCTGGCCGTGTGCAGTTTCTGGCCCGTTTCGCCAATCCTTTCAATGAGCGCCTGCTCTATATTCATGTGGATATCTTCAGCTTCAGGTGAAAAGGCAATTTTTCCGGCTTCAATTTCTTTTAGGATCCCTTCTAAACCCCCGGTAATCATTTCCGCTTCCTTTCCGGTGATAATGCCCTGTTTTCCCAGCATCATGGCATGTGCGATGCTTCCTCTGATATCATACCGGTAAAGGCGAAAATCGAATGAAATAGATGAGTGAAAGTCATCCATCATTGGGTCTGTGTCTTTCTGAAAACGACCGCTCCAGAGCTTTTTGGCCACTTTTTTTCTCCCCCCGCAAACAACAAGATTCATAGCCGGATTATAACATGCCGGGGGCGTGAACAAAAGTTAAAAAAGCGCTCGAAAATATGAAAGCATCAATTTTGAAGGAAACTTTATCACCAATGTCGAAAGAAAAAAGTAGTTGACACTAAAGGAGGGACATGTATGTTAAAAAAGGTATTGTTCCTTTCCCTTTGTCTGTTATTAATTTGCCCTTCAACAAAGGTTTACGGGGAAGTGCTTGTCGAACCTGAAACAATCAGGATAGGCCTGATGCAGAGCGTGCAGAGGGTTGAATTTTCCGTTTCCGGCAGCTACCAAATTATAGATTCTGCTGACAACCGGGTTCTGGGCAGCGCCCTTAAAAATGAAAGGTGGCAGGTCAGCAAAAAAGACGGCCTGATTTCACTCATAAAAAACGGCAAAATACTCGGCAATATTCCCGGATCTCTGCAGCTTATTGGAAACGAATTAGAAGTCAGTGTCGCCTCCGGCAGCGGATCTGTGACCAATCATAGCGGCGGGGGAGGACTGTTTATCCAGGGCGCCGGCAACAAATCTGTTTCCAAAGAAAACTTAACCGGTGCGGGAATTCTGTCAGCGTCCGGCCAGTCCATCCTCAAAAAAGCGGAAGGCCAAAATCTGATCAGGATATACAATGGCGAAAACAGCGCGCGATACCGCGGGAACCTGGAAATCCGTCCTGACGACCTGGGCTTGACCGTAATAAACGAGCTGCCGTTTGAAGAATACATTTACGGTGTGTTGCCCTCCGAGATGCCTTCAACCTGGCCCGCTGAAGCTTTAAAAGCTCAGGCGGTCGCGGCCAGAAGCTATTCTATGGCCCAGTTGAGATCTTACAGCAAATACGGATTTAATCTTTTGGCCAGCCAGGCCAGCCAGGTTTACAAAGGTTTTGACTGGGAGAACCCGGCTACAAACAGCGCCGTCCAGGCTACAAGCGGACAGATCATCACTTACCGCGGCCAGGCTGTTGACGCCGTTTTTCACAGCAGCAGCGGGGGCTATACTGAAAACAGCGAAGATATTTGAGCAAACACAGTCGATTACCTTCGGGCCAGGCCCGATCCGGCAGATAAAAACGATCTGCATTACAACTGGTCGGTTACCTATACACAAGAACAACTAACCAATCTTATCAACAAAGCAGGCTATAAGTTCAGCAAAGTAACCGATCTTAAAGAAGTTGAATTGTCGTCGACCGGAGCGCGTGTAAAAAGAATATCCTTTGCCGGACTTGATACTAACAGCGCTCCTGTCACTGAAGACATATATAACGCCAATGCAGTCAGAACGGTATTGGGCCTGAAAAGCGCCCTGTTTACCTTGGATAAAAATTTTGACGGCGACCAAAATCTTTTGGATGTAACTATCCAGGGGAACGGTTGGGGCCATGGCCTGGGCATGTCCCAGTACGGCGCCCTTGGCCTTGCCAAACAAGGTTATAAGTACCAGGACATCCTGAGATACTACTATACGGGGGTTGAGATTTCCGGCAGTTATGGAGGACAGGATTGAAAACAAGCGAATTTGATTATGACCTGCCGGAATCATCTATTGCGCAGGAACCTGCTCAGCACCGGGACTCTTCACGTTTAATGGTCATAAACAGGGAAAAACCGGATATTGAACACAGGTTGTTTAAAGATCTGCCTGATTACCTGAACAATGGGGACGTTCTGGTTGTTAACGACACGAAAGTCATCCCCGCAAGACTTATTGGCAAAAAGCTTCCGGGAGGCGCAAATATTGAAATACTCTTGCTCAAACCCCTCGATGTATGCAGATGGGAAGTTCTGGTTCGCCCCGGAAAAAAAGTGAAAATCAACGATCAGCTGGTTTTCGGGAATGAGTTATTCAGCGGGAGAATTACCGGCTTAACTGATTCCGGCGGGCGGGTCATAGAATTCTTTTTTGAAGGAAATTTCGATGAACTCCTTCAGGATGCCGGCAAAATGCCCCTGCCGCCATATATAAAAAAATACACAGGTGACCAGCAGCGTTATCAGACCATATATGCCCGGCAGAAGGGGTCGGTGGCTGCCCCTACGGCCGGGCTGCATTTTACCGAAGAGCTGCTGGAAAAAGTGCAAAAAAAGGGTGTAGCTTTAAAGACAATTATACTGCATGTCGGCCTGGGAACTTTCCGCCCGGTATCCGCCGCTGATATAACAATGCACCATATGCACTCGGAGTATTTCGAGGTCGGCGCGGACACCGCCAATTCCGTAAACCTGGCCAGGGAAAAGGGGTGCAGGGTGGTTGCCGTAGGGACTACAACTGTCCGCTGTTTGGAAACCGCAGCCCGTGAAGATGGGCGCCTGTCCGCAAAAAGCGGATGGACTGATTTATTCATCTATCCTGGATACAGCTTTAAGGCAGTCGACTCAATGATTACCAATTTCCACCTTCCCCGTTCGACACTTTTAATGATGGTCAGCGCTTTTGCAGGCAGCGAGAAAATCCTCTCCGCATACAGCTTGGCAGTGCGGGAGAAGTACCGTTTCTTCAGCTTCGGAGATGCAATGCTTATTTTATAAAGCACGAAGGCAGTTGACCTTCCTAAGGCAAGTTAATTTTCAGGATAGGCTGGGTTTAGTAAATGGCAGTGAACTTTAAAGTGATCGGACAAGATTTGAAAAGCAGGGCCAGGCTCGGAATTCTTGAAACGCCGCACGGCCTTCTGGAAACTCCGGCTTTTATGCCCGTAGGCACACAGGCTACAGTAAAAACCCTGTCGCCTGATGAGATCATTGCCACAGGGGGCAGGCTGGTTTTGTGCAATACCTACCATTTGTACTTAAGGCCCGGCCAGGAAATTATCAAAAAAGCCGGCGGCCTGCACCGGTTTATGAATTGGAACGGCCCCATCCTTACCGACAGCGGCGGTTTTCAGGTATTCAGCCTGGCTGCCCTTTGCCGTGTCGGGGATGAAGGCGTGTCGTTCCGGTCTCATATTGATGGTTCGGAACATTTCTTCAGTCCGGAAATCGCCATGGACGCGCAGCAAACGCTGGGTTCCGACATAGCCATGGCTTTCGATGAATGCGTCGCCTACCCATGTACTTTTGGGCAGGCCAAAACCGCTGTGGAACGCACAAGCAAGTGGGCGCAACGCTGTCTGAAAGGCCACCGCATAGAAGATCAGGCTGTTTTCTGCGTTGTCCAGGGAAGTGTTTATCCCGAACTGAGGAAACAAAGCGCTGAGGAACTTACCCGGATTGATTTTCCCGGTTATGGCATTGGCGGTCTAAGCGTAGGCGAACCCAAAGAGATCATGTATGACGTCCTTGATCAATGCATCCCCATGATCCCCTGGGACAAACCTCATTACCTTATGGGAGTGGGATCTCCCGACTGCCTTTTGGAGGGGGTGCAGCGGGGGATAGATATGTTCGATTGTGTAATGCCGACCCGGATGGCGCGTAACGGCACTGTATTTACGTCAAGAGGCAAACTGGTCGTCCGCAACGCTGACTGTGCAGACGATCATAACCCACTTGAACCCGGTTGTCAGTGCTATAGCTGCCAAAGGTTCAGCAGGGCATATATCCGCCACCTGATCAAAGCGGGGGAAGTCCTGGGAATCAGGCTGACGACCATTCACAATCTCCATTTTATACTGAATTTAATGGCTGAAATCCGCGCTTCAATAACCAACAACTGCTTCGAAGAATATAAAAATAATTTTTTGCAGCAATATTATGCGCCATTTAATTAAATTTTCACAATCTGGAAAAGGGTTTTGTCTTCATCGAAACGAATAGATTAACCATTTGGAAAGGAGGGGATACATATGGACAAACAGTTAGTAACGATTTTGTACCTGGTCGCAATTTTCGCTATCATGTACTTCTTAATGATCAGGCCGCAGCAGCAGCGCCAGAAAAAGCTTCAGCAGCTAATCACGGATTTAAAAGCCAACGATCTTATTGTCACAGCAGGCGGTATTTATGGTACCATTGTAAAGGTGAAAGAAGAGACATTTATTATCCGGGTAGCAGATAATGTCCGCTTCGAGATTCTCAAATCCTCTGTGATACAAAAGAGAACGCAGGAGGAGGAAGGGGAAGGGGAGTAAGCCGCCCTTAACCGGGGGGTGTAACTTTTGATCAGACTCGACGATATCAAAAACAATCCTGTAATTGACAGTTTCATCAAAAAGGGAAACAAGTACCTTGGCATACTTGGTTATACGGAACATAGTTACAGGCACATCAACCTCGTCAGCACTATTGCTTATAACATACTCAAAGAGTTGGAATACCCCGAAAGAACTGCCGAACTGGCTTCCATAGCCGGTTACATGCATGATATCGGGAACGTCTTGAACCGCAACGAACACGGCATTTCAGGGGCAGCCCTGTGTTTTAATATCTTAATGAATATGGAGATGCACCCGGATGAGATTGCTACAGTTATCTCCGCCATAGCCAACCATGAGGAGGAATGCGGCCAGCCGGTAAACGACGTAGCCGCTGCTCTAATTATGGCGGACAAATCCGACGTGCACCGTTCCCGTGTACGAAATCCTGATTTTGCGACATTTGATATACATGACAGGGTTAATTACGCGGTTGAATATGCTTTCCTCAGGATAAGTCTGGAAACCCGGACCATTACTATGGATCTCACTATTGACAACAGCATCTGTTCCATAATGGAGTATTTTGAAATCTTCTTAAGCCGGATGATGCTGTGCAGGAAAGCGGCAACTTTTTTAAAATGCAATTTCGAACTAATCACAAACGGTTCCAAGTTGCTTTAAATAATTGGAAATACCGAAACTACCAGCAGAAAGGAGCGCCAGGCGCAATGAAACTTAAGTTGAACAGAATCATCCAGATTGCCTGTATCGTAGCAGCGGTAGTTATTGTTACCATAGCTGCTTTTGTACCGGCCTTTAAGCAAAATGAAGTATTAAACAAATTTTTTCCGTTAGTTAATAAAGTAAACCTGGGATTGGACCTGCGCGGCGGCGTCCATGTCGTTCTGGAGGCCGAGGATACAGATGAAGCAAAGGTAACCCAGGAAAAAATGAAACAATTGATTGCCGTTATTGAGCGAAGGGTAAACCAGTTTGGAGTATCCGAACCGGTTATCCAGCAGCAGGGGAAAAATCGTCTGATAGTTGAACTGGCGGGAATTGAAAACACCAGTGAAGCTGTAATCAACATAGTAAAAGTAGCTCACCTGGAGTTTAAGACCGAAGACGGCAAGACTGTTCTGACGGGAGCCGACCTAAAAGACGCACTGGAAGCGCAGGGACAGGACTCCCAAAACATCGTTGTTAATCTTACCTTTACACCGGTGGGAGCGCGTAAATTTGCCGAAATAACCTCGGCAAACGTCGACAAAAAAATAGGTATTTACCTTGACGGGGAACTCCTTCAAAACCCAGTGGTAAAGGAAGCCATCCCTTCCGGCAAGGCGCAGATAGAAGGGTATGATTCGCTCGAACAAGCCCATAACATTGCCATTCTACTTCGTTCCGGCGCTCTTCCCGTAAAAGTCTCCGTTGAGGAAGAACGTGCTGTCGGCCCATCCCTGGGAGCGGACTCCCTCAACAAATCCATGCATGCCGGAATAATTGGTATCATAGCTATACTTGTTTTTATGCTCGTGTATTACAGGGTTCCGGGCCTGATTGCAAATTTCGCGCTTCTTATTTACACACTGATTGTTTTGCTCATCTTTGTATCAATGAACGTAACCATGACACTCCCCGGCATTGCTGCCTTTCTCCTGTCGCTGGGCATTGCCGTAGACTCCAACGTGATTATCTTTGAAAGGCTGAAAGAGGAACTCCGTACGGGCAAGAGCCTGCGTTCAGCAATTGACACAGGGTTTAAAAGAGGGTTTACGGCCGTATTTGACGCCAACGCAACCACGATTGTGGCCGCTATAGTGCTCTATTTCTTTGGCACAGGTCCCATACGCGGGTTTGCGGTAACTCTTGCAATAGGTATAATTGCCAGTATGTTCACGGCAATCACCATGACCAGGTGGTTTCTGCACATTGTCGCCGACAGCGGCATGGTGAAGAACACAAAACTTTATGGAGCATAGGAGGTCAAAATAAATGTCCCTGCATTTTATCAAACTGAGAAAATATTGGTATATCATATCTTTGGTAATCCTCCTGCCGGGATTGATCTCTCTTGCACTCCAGGGTTTAAGCAAGGGCATCGACTTCACCGGCGGCAATATCATTGAAATTAACTATGATAAACCGGTTGCCGTAGAAAAGATCAGGGAAGCTGTAGTCTCTCAAAATCTTAAAGCAAACCATACGGTCCAAAAAATAGGGGAAACCGGTTACCTGATCCGGACTTCCCAACTGACACAGGATCAAAACGGCAAGCTTTTAGAAGCGCTTAATAAACTGGGCAAGTCAAAACTCCGTTATGAATCAGTCGGACCAACAATCGGGCGCGAACTGACCCAGAAAGCGCTGATTGCCTTAATCATAGCTTCTGTCCTGATGATCATTTACATAACCGTCCGTTTCGAATTTAAACAGGGGTTGGCTGCTGTTATCGCCCTGCTTCATGATGTGCTCATTGTTACGGGTATTTTCTCTCTCTTCAGAATCGAAATTGACAGCGCGTTCGTGGCTGCCATCCTGACAATTATCGGTTACTCGATAAACGATACAATTATTATCTTTGACCGGATCAGGGAAAATATGCACCGGCGCCAGAAGGGAGAAAATATTGAGGACATAGTCAACAGGAGCATCTGGCAGACGTTGACAAGATCAATCAACACTGTGCTCACAGTCATCTTTGTCCTTGTCGCCATGTACTTCTTGGGCGGCAGTACGATTAAAACCTTTATCCTGGCCATGTTAATCGGCGTGGTCAGCGGCGCATATTCGTCTATCTGCAACGCAAGCCCGCTGTGGGTAGATCTTAAACGGCTGGAAAAAAAGAGCCGTTAATAAAAATTTATCATTTGCAGATTTTCGGGGTAGCCTATATACCGCAGGTGAGGGTTAATGCCGAAGATCGTGAATGACGAAAATAATTTGTTAATATCCCTTCGGGAAAAGTTAGCCGAGCTTGCCGTTAATATTGAAAAAATGAAACTGGCCGAGTACGTCGAGCTGTTGAACAGGCCCTTGCGGCTGATGTATATCAACTTCATCGCCGGCCTGGCCAGGGGCATCGGAATAGCTGTGGGGTTTACCATCCTGGGCGCCATAGTTGTGATATTCTTAAGACGCCTGGTAGCCCTTAACCTGCCGTTAATCGGAAATTTCATCGCCGAGATAGTATATACGGTGCAGAGCCAGCTAAAACCATAACAGACTTCCCGAAAGGAAAACGAAAAACAAATGGATCACAAAAATTTAAAGTTTTTTAAAAGGCTTTTGGAAAACGAAAAGGATAAATTATTAGGCAGAATAAGATTTATCAACGAAAACGGCCTCGCCATGTCGATGAGGGATTCAACCGGCGAGTTGTCCATGTATGACAATAATTCGGGAGATCTGGGATCGGAATTATTCGAACGCAGCAAAGATTTCGCCCTGCGCGAAGACGCCGTTCTTCTAATCAGATCTATTGACGAAGCGTTGGATAAAATAAAAGACGGCACTTACGGCAAATGTAACCTTTGCGGCAAAACCATCCCAGTGGAGCGCCTGGAGGCCGTGCCGCATACAGCCGTCTGTTTTGATTGCCGCGTTGCGTTTGAACAGGCGCCCAACCCGTCAGTCCGTCCTGTCGAAGAAGAAGTCATCGACGATATTTACCGCCAGGGCCACCGTAAAGATGTTAAGAGCGCGGGTTACAGCATGGAAGACACCTGGGAGGAACTGGGCAGCTACTAACAGTCCCCGCAGGCGCCGCAATCCGGATCTTCTTCCTGTTTATCCTTATCCTTATCGTTATCCTTGCCGAAGCTTGAAAGATCCTCGGCATACCGGCGCAGTCTTTTATCTACAAGGTCAAATACCGTGTTTTCCGGGTAGGCGCCGTCTTCTGTGCGCTCCCCGGCTTCAGTACCGGTAAGCAATGATATTCCTTCCTCGACAGTTCTCACCGCATAAATATGAAATTTCCCTTCTTTAACGGCATCCAATACTTCATGCTTGAGCATCAGGTCATCTATATTCAGGGCAGGGATCATCACACCCTGGTCTCCGGTTAGGCCCTTCGCCTTGCAAACCTCAAAAAATCCTTCTATTTTCTCGGTCGCCCCGCCGATTGGCTGAATTTCGCCGTTCTGGTTTACCGAGCCCGTGACGGCAATATCCTGTCTCAACGGCAGCCCGGAAATAGCTGAAAGAAGGGCATACAGTTCCGTGCTTGATGCGCTGTCCCCGTCAATACCTTCATAAAGCTGTTCAAAAGTGATCCTTGCCGTAAGACGCATGGGCTTATCCTGAGCAAACCTGTCCCCTAAAAATCCGGTTAGAGTAAGGACACCTTTGGTATGCAGGCTTCCGCTCATGTGCGTTTCGCGTTCTATATTGACCAGCCCTTCCTGTCCCATAAAAGTCTTTGCCGTAATTCTGGAAGGCCGCCCGAAAGAATAATCACCGACATTGATCACCGAAAGCCCATTTACCTGTCCCACTGCAGAACCTTGCGTGCTTAAAAGGAACTTGCCCTGCACAACCATTTCCTGCATCTTTTCCTCAATCCGGCTGGAGCGGTATGTGCGCTCTTCAAACGCACGCCTGACATGAGGCGCGCAGATATAGGAAGCTCCTTCCGCCCTGGCCCATATATCAGCTTCATAAACAATCTGGACGATATCGTTAAAACAGGTGCTGAGTTTTTTCTGACTGCCGGAAAGCCGCGACCCAAACTCGATTAACTCGGCCAGGCCCGAGCGGTCAAAGTGCGTTAAATTTTCGCGCCGGCAGACTTCGCCGACAAAGGCTGCATAGTAATTTAGATTCTCAGAGGTGCGCGGCATCTCGTTGTCAAAATCTACTTTGAGCCTGAAAAATTTCTGGAAATCTTCATCATAGGCATTGAGTATATGATAAATATAATAATTCCCGATCAAAACAATTTTCACATCAACCGGGATAGGTTCCGGCCTTAAGGATGCTGTCGGAATTATCCGGTACTGCTCACCAATATTTGTCACTACAGTCTGCCTGTTCTTGATCGCTTTCTTCAAGGCATCCCAGGCAAAGGGGTCCTGAAAAACATCTTTTGCCTGAAGAACAAGGTAACCGCCGTTAGCGCGGTGAATAGCCCCCGGCTTGATCATGGTAAAGTCAGTGCTCATACCGCCCATGATATTTTTGTACTCTATTTTACCAAAAAGATTATAATAGGTCGGATTCGTTTCTATAACGACAGGCGCCCCTTTTGTATCGCTGTTGTTGATGAATATATTCACTTTGTAGCGGTTAAATAATTCTCTGGGATCAACAAAATCAAATGGCCCGGTTTTGGGCGCCTCTGTCACATTAAACTGATTGTGATTCTGTATAATATCGTCAAATACCTCATTAAGGTACTGCTGTATCTTTGGAAAACCCCTGTATTTCTCCTGCACCGAACCGACAAGAGGCCCGATAGCGCGCCACGCGATCTCCCTGTTCATCCGGTTTATTTTTTCCTGGGTTAGTTTTTCAATCATTTTGCCATTGTTGAATACTTCTTCCATTCTTTGCTGCAAAAGCCGGACGGCAAGCTGTATTTCCTTCTGCTTATCCGGGGGAAGCATTTCGAACTCTTCCGGCGTCAGCCTCTTGCCGTCTTTTACAGGTATGAACATCATTCCTTCAGGCCCATGTTTCATCACAAAACCGACTTCTTTAGCCTCTTGCTTAACCTTTTCCATTTCTGCATTGATTTGTATTTCCATCTCGTCAAGTATGGCCTGTTTGTTTTTTTCATATTCAACCCCTTCGAAAAGTTTGGGGACTGTAGCCCTGATATCATAAATTAATTCTTCCATTTCTTGTTTGAAGAACATTGCCTTTCCTGCAGGCAGGGATACAACATATGGCTGATCAGGGTTGATGAAATTATAGATAATACACCAATCGCCCGGTACAGGCTTGTTTTGAGCGTACTCTGTCAGTACAGCCTGAGCATATGTGCTTTTTCCGGTGCCGGGAGGTCCGGCGACATATATGTTATATCCCGGAGCAGCCATGGATACACCAAACGCCATGGCTTTTATAGCCCGTTCCTGTCCGATAAAATTCTGCAGCGGGGGGAGCTTAGTTGTAGTTTCATAAGAAAATTCTTCTATACTGCAGCGTTTGCGAAGTTTTTCAGCAGGTATCTCAAAATTCTTTATTTCAATTGCCATTATTAAACCTCCTGATGCTTTTTCTTTATAAACTATTTAATTATACTCAATTGTGACAAATCCTTCTTTTAATAAAATAAAAACCGGGCTAAAAGTCCGGTTTTTATTTTGCAGTGAGCAAACCTGTAAGCCGAGTTCTGTCGTGGGTGATCATCTATCTAGGACGCCTGTTGCCAGGCGTCTCAAGCGACCTTACCCGGAGACTTGGCGGGCAGCCTTAACGTCTCCCTATTTGGTCTTGCTCCAGGTGGGGTTTACCTAGCCAGCCCGTCGCCAGAGCTGCTGGTGCGCTCTTACCGCACCGTTCCATCCTTGCCCGTTAAAAAACAGGCGGTCTGCATTTCTGTGGCACTTTCCTTAGGGTTGCCCCCACTGGGTGTTATCCAGCACCTTGCCCTGTGGAGCTCGGACTTTCCTCAAGCGTTTCCTGAAGCGGAATTGCTTGCGACCACCCGGTTTACTCACTGGTTATTCATTAAACACAGGGGGACGGTTCTCTTGTGTTTGTCTTCTATCGCTAAACACAAGAGAACCGTCCCCCTGTGTTTCCTTTCCTGTGTTTCACTTTCTTGATAAATCTTCACCTTACATTTATATTTTAGCACAATTGATGAATTACAGCAAACTCAACGGTTTTCTTTCAGCTTTCCGCCCAGATCAATCTTGATGTGAAGTTCCCGGAGCTGTTCTGCGGAAACCTTGTTTGGAGCGCCGCTCATCAGATCTGCCGCGCTTTGCGTTTTAGGAAAGGCGATCACGTCCCTAATTGTCTTTTTGCCGCCTAAAAGCATGATCAGACGGTCAAAGCCAATCGCAAACCCTCCATGCGGCGGCGTCCCGTACTCGAAAGCATCCAGTAAGAAACCGAATTTCTCGCGCGCTTCTTCCGGGGAAATGCCGATGGCTGCAAACATTTGTTCCTGCACATCACGCCGGTGAATACGTATACTGCCGCCGCCGACTTCTACTCCGTTAAGCACAAGGTCATATGCCTTCGCGCGGACAGAAGCAGGGTAAGTTTTCAGCATCGGCAGATCCTCGTCCTTCGGGGAAGTGAAAGGATGGTGCATTGCAAAAAAACGTTTTTCACCCTCGTCATATTCAAGAAGCGGGAAATCGACAACCCAGAGGAACTGCAGTTTATCCTGGGGAATTAAGCCGGTCATCCCGGCAAGGTGAAGGCGCAGCGCGCCCAAAGCACCGGCCACAACAGAAGGCCGGTCGGCTACAAACAGGAGCAGGTCGCCTTCTTCGGCCTCAAACCTTTCGGCAATTGTTTTCAGTTCGTTTTCATCAAAAAATTTAGTCAAAGGCGATTTCAATCCCTGGCCGGCTGCAATAAAATAGGCCAGGCCTTTTGCCTTGTATATTTTGGCAAAAGCGATTAAATCATCGATCTCCCTGCGGCTTAAACTGCCGCATCCTTTCGCATTGACCCCTTTTACCTGGCCGCCGGAATCAACCGCCCCGGAAAAGACATTAAAACCACAATGGGCTGCAAGATCTGTAAAATCCACAAGCTCCATTCCAAACCTGGTATCCGGCTTATCGCTTCCGAAACGGTCTATCGCTTCCTGATAGGAAAGACGCGGGAAAGGAGGCTTAAGATCCGGATCGGATGTTCCGGTTGCGTTACAACCGGTTGCATTACAAATAGAAGCAACCATGTTCTCGATAATTTCTATTACATCGTCCATCTCAACAAAAGACATTTCCAGGTCAATCTGGGTAAATTCCGGCTGGCGGTCAGCCCTTAAATCCTCATCCCTGAAACAGCGGACAATCTGGTAATATCTTTCTATCCCGGACACCATTAACAACTGCTTGAGAAGCTGCGGCGACTGCGGAAGCGCATAGAAACTGCCCGGGTTCAACCTGCTCGGCACGAGAAAATCTCTCGCCCCTTCCGGAGTGCTCAGGGTAAGCATCGGGGTCTCTATTTCCCAAAAACCCTGGCTGTTTAGAAACTCCCTGGCAGACACCGCAGATTTGTGCTTCAGTTCAAGGGCCCGCTGCATTTCCGGCCTGCGCAGGTCAAGGTAGCGGTATTTTAGCCTGACGTTCTCTTCCACTTCGACACCGTCCTCGATATAAAAAGGAGGAGTCTTGGCAGTGTTCAAGATCCGGATATGTGTTGCCATAACCTCTACCTGGCCTGTGTCCAGGTTCGTGTTTTCAGTGCCTTCAGGCCTTCTTTCAACCTTTCCGGTGACTGCAAGGACATATTCGCTGCGTACGCCCTCTGCTTTGGAAAACTCTTCCTGCACCCGCGCCGGGTCAAATACAGTCTGTACAATACCGGTCCTGTCACGCAGGTCAATAAAAATCAGCCCGCCGTGATCCCGGCAGCGTTGAGCCCATCCCATCAAGACTACTTCCTGGCCAATGTGGCCGCTGCGCATAAGGCCGCAGCTGTGGGTGCGTTTCAAACCCTGCTTACTTTCCATTCAAAAAGCTCCTTTTTGCTGTAAGTCTATCATTTATATTTTGTTGTTTATACAAGGGGACGGTTCTCGTGTATATTTGCTCCTTTGATGTCAAGGGGACGGTTCTCTTTGACACTTTTATTCAGCAAAACCGTCCAAAGGGCATGGTGTTGTCAATAGCGAACAACCACTTTTTTAATATTTTTCATTTGTGTGGTCAAATCAGCCAGCGGCACTTCGGTCTGGCTGCCGGACAGCATGTCTTTCAAGGCAACCTTTCCCCTGCTGAGCTCGTCACTGCCCAGTATGACAACAAACGGCGCACCGGATTTTCCGGCCTGCTTCAGCTGGGCTTTCATGCTCCGTCCGGTGTAGTCTTTGTCCGAGCATATGCCGCTTTTGCGAAGTTCCTGTAACAGCGCCAGCGCCTTGCCTTCCAACTCGGCTTCAGCCGTGACAAGGTACACATCCAGCTGTTCGCTGCCCGGAACAGGCAAGCCCTGTTTCTGCATGACCAGAAGGAACCTCTCCAACCCCATGGCATAACCTATACCGGGGGTTGGGGGTCCGCCGAACATTTCCACCAGGCCGTCATACCGTCCTCCGCCGCCGACAGAACGCTGCGCCCCGGTACCCGGAGCCATGATTTCAAATGCTGTCCTTGTATAATAATCAAGGCCGCGCACGAGGCAGGGGTCGACAATGTATTTTACGTCCAATGCGTCAAGGTAATTGCGCACTTTCCCGAAGTGATCAGCGCACCCGGGGCAGAGGAAGTTTAAGCCTGCCGCTGCCTCTTCGGCCATCTCACGGCAGCGCTTTACCTTGCAGTCCAGAATGCGCAGCGGGTTTTTAGCCAACCGGATCCGGCAGTCACCGCATAAATCCTCCAGGCGGTCTTTCAGGCTGGCGCATAGCTTATCGCGCATCACCGGCCTGCACACGCCGCAGCCGACGCTGTTTATATGCAGATCCAGCTTCAGACCGAAGCGCCGGCAGAAGTCCATGGCCATGGCGATCACTTCCGCATCCACGGCCGGGGCAAAGGAACCAAGAACCTCAATCCCAAGCTGGTGAAACTGCCGGTAACGGCCGGCTTGCGGGCGGTCATAGCGGAACATCGGCCCCTGGTAATATACCTTAACCGGCTGGGGGCCCGAAAACAGCCTGTCCTCGACGTACGCGCGCGCAATCGGCGCCGTACCCTCAGGACGCAGGCTCATCGACCTTTCCGATCGATCAAGGAAAGTGTACATCTCTTTCTCAATTATATCGGTAGTTTCTCCCACGCCCCGGTCAAAAAGTTCAGTGTGTTCAAAAACAGGAGTACGGATTTCAGCATACCCGTACTCCCGGCAGATGCGCCGGAAAGACTCCTCGACATACTGCCATTTTTCAACATCGCCGGGCAGCACATCGACAGTCCCCCGCGGCCGGTTTATTGAGCTCGGCAATTCTCGCTTCCTCCTGTCACATACGCATAAAGGGGTTATATCTCGCTTCATCGCCAATTGTGGTCATCGGCCCGTGGCCCGGGAAAACCGACGTGGTGGGGGGGAAGATCATCAATTTTGTTTTAATCATTCCGATCAGCTGAATATAGTTCCCGCCGGGAAAATCCGAGCGGCCGATAGAACCCGCAAAAAGAGTATCCCCCGTGATCAAATTGTTTTCAACTTTTAAGGTGATCCCGCCCTGTGTATGCCCGGGTGTGTGGATAACCTCAATGGTCAGTTTGCCCACCTGTATCTTATCGCCCTCCTCCAAAAGACGGTCCGCTGCTTTAACCTTCATTTTTGCCCCCGTCATCCAGGAGAGGTTGCTGTTCGGGTTGGTCAGCATATCGGCGTCTTTGGTATGGATGAGCACCTGTGCGCCTGTCTGCTCGTAGACTCCGCTTACAGCGCCGATATGGTCGATATGTCCGTGGGTCAAAATGATATATTTGCAGTTTAAATTCAGCTTTTTCAGCCACTGCATAATCCGCGGCGCATCGGCGCCGGGGTCGACCACCGCTGCGCCCCTGGTCTCCTCGCAGCCGACGATATAACAGTTTGCGGCTATTGGTCCCACTTCAAAACCTTTTATGATCAACAAGCATACCTCCAGTGCATTAAAAGTTCTTTTTACTGTCAATAAGTATTGTGACCGGACCGTCGTTTATAATTTCCACTTTCATGTGAGCCTGAAACTCACCCGTGGCTACATGGATGCCTCTTGCCCTCAGATCATCGACAAAAAGCTCACACAGCTCACGCGCCGGCGCAGGGTCCGCTGCTTTTGAAAAACTGGGCCTTCGCCCATGCCGGCAATCGCCGTAAAGGGTAAACTGCGAAACAGCCAGCACTTCAAACGACAACTCTGTAACCGAGCAGTTAAGTTTTCCTGATTTGTCGGCAAATATACGCAGATTTGCTATCTTTTCAGCCATATAACGGGCATCTCCAGGCCCGTCATCCTGGCCCACCCCCAGCAGAACAGCCAGACCGGAACCGATCTCCCCAATCTGCATGCCATCCACGCTTACCGCCGCCCTGGAAACCCTCTGCACAACCGCCCGCACAGCCCGCACTCCTTTAGCTGGTCCTTTTCACCTCGTAAACGTCTTTCACGCGATCTAACCTGCCTACCAGGTAATCAAGCTCTTCCTTGTTTTTCATCTTCATGACCATTTCTATTATGGCCACATTGTTTTTCTTCCCTCCTCTTGCAGTAACCCAATTGGCGCTCATCTTCATCTCGCTTACTATAGCCATCACGTCGCTTAAAAGGCCCGCCCTGTCTCTCGACCATACTTCCAGTTTAACCTGGAAAGGAAACTTGAAGTCCTTGCTCCAGACGGCTTCGGCAAGCCTCTCCTGGTCGGCCTTCTGAAACTGGCCGACGTTGCGGCAGTCACTCCGGTGAATTGACACACCCCGTCCCCTGGTAATATAGCCCACTATCGGATCACCGGGTACGGGTTTGCAGCAGTTGGCCAACCGGATGAGCAGATTGTCTACTCCTTTCACGGTAACGCCCTGTGATGTCTGGCTTGTAGGCGCTGTAAAAACATTTTCGGTTTTCAGCTGCTGCAGTTCTTCCTCCAGCGAGGCCTGCACAGGCTTGACAGTGTCTTCTTTAAGCTTGTTAATTACAGTCAGCGGGCTCACAGCGCCGTTGCCGATAGACGCGTAGAGGTCCTCAACCGTAAATATATTCAGCCGCCGGGCAATTTCGATCAGTTTGTCGTTTTTTAATATCTCCGGGTTAAGGCTCTGCTTTTTTATCTCCCTGTCCAGCATATCCCGCCCTTTGACGGAATGTTCATCATGCAGCTCTCTTTTATACCACGCCCTGATCTTTGACTTGGCCTGGGAGGTTTTAACCAGGGTCAGCCAGTCGCGGCTCGGGCCGGAAGCCTGTTTGGAAGTGATAATCTCAACGATATCACCGTTTTTAAGCTTGTAGTCCAAAGTTGTAATCCGCCCGTTGACTTTAGCTCCAACGCAGCGGTGTCCTACCTCTGTATGAATGCGGTAGGCAAAATCTAACGGCACGGATCCGTTGGGAAACTCAAATACTTCACCTCTGGGAGTAAAAACAAAGACAACGTCCGAAAACAGGTCTATTTTAAGTGATTCCATAAACTCACGCGCGTCGCGCATTTCGTGCTGCCATTCCAGCAGTTGGCGCAACCAGGCGAGTTTTTCGTCAAACTGCTTATTAGTCTGACCGCCTTCTTTATAGCGCCAGTGAGCGGCAATGCCGTACTCGGCGGTGCGGTGCATCTCCGAAGTGCGGATCTGAACTTCCAAAGGTTCGCCGTTTCGCCCAATAACTATAGTATGCAGCGACTGGTACATATTTGATTTGGGCATGGCTATATAGTCCTTGAACAGGCCGGGGATGGGCTTCCACAGAGTATGCACAATCCCCAAAGCCGCATAACATTCCTTTACCGAATCTACAATCAGCCTTACAGCCAGCACATCGTATATCTCGCTCAATTCCTTCTTCTGCCTGGCCATTTTCGAATAGATGCTGTACAGGTGCTTGGGACGGCCTCCGACATCGGCTTTTATCCCCATGCTGTCCAGCTTTTCCTGCAGCATGGCGACTACTCCGCGGATATATTCCTCACGCTTCTCCCAGGTGCTGGCTATCTTTTTATCAATATCGAAATAATCACCCGGGTTGATATAGCGGAAGGCCAGGTCTTCCATCTCCCACTTGACCTTGTAAATGCCCAGCCTATGAGCCAGCGGGGCAAATATCTCCATGGTCTCAGTGGCTATTTCCTTCTGTTTGAACTCGGGATGATAGCCGAGCGTGCGCATATTGTGCAGGCGATCGGCAAGTTTAATCAGAATTATCCGGATATCCTTGGCCATGGCGAGAAACATTTTACGCAGATTTTCAGCCTGGTTCTCTTCCTTGGACTTGAATTCAAGGCGGCTTAATTTAGTTACTCCGTCAACGAGAAGAGCAATCTCGGCTCCAAATTCCTTTTCAATCTGCCCCAGGGTAATCTGAGTGTCTTCCACAACATCATGCAGAAGCCCGGCTGCCAATGTTTCCAAATCAAGCTCCAGTTCGGCCAAAATTAAGGCCACAGCAAGGGGGTGATGAATATACGGCTCACCTGAAATCCTTTTTTGGCTGCCATGCGCGTCTCTGGCATACTCGTATGCCCTGTTGAGCAAAGACAGATCGGCGTTTTTATTGTAGAGGGAGACTCTATCCAAGAGTTTCTGCATCATTAATTGCCCCTCTTTTTTCCGCTGCACGATTTAATTCCGTAACAAAGGAAGGTCAATGCCTTAAGTGCGATTTTGAGCCTTCATTCTAGAAAATTATACTATAAAAAAATACCAGTGTCATTCCTGGTATTCCATAAAGCCTTCCTTATAGCATTTATAAAGAAGCAAGGGGACGTTCTTTTTGCTTCCTTTTTGGGAAAGCGGGTTGTACTTCGAGAGCAGATAAATTTAGTATATCCTGCTGCCAGGTTGCTATCCTGTCTCTGGATGCCTGCCCCCAGCAAAAGACCCTGGAATCCTCCAGCTTTAATTTTTCCCTGGGGGCCGGGGATAACGCAAGCACCGTTGAAGCGCCTGTTTCCAGTTCCACTACCAGGCCCAGTTCATGCAGGACAGCCAGGCCTATTCCCGTTGTATACTCCCTGGCCCATTTCAAACCCGCCTTTTGAAGAGCAAAAGTAAGTTCAGGCAAAATACGCCCCTCGGCAAGGTTGTTAAACTGGCGCATCAATGTATAAAGCCGGGCCAGAAAATCCCTGTCCGGCGCCACTGAGTACAGATGATCCCTGAAATCGCTCCTGTCTCCTTCCCCAAACATAAGAAAGATACTTCTTTTTTCCTCCTGCGCTTTTATGGCCAGGTTCCATTCCTGCTCGCCGCAGGGCAGGTTATAAACAACCAACTGGTCCACTTCAATGCTCTCAAGGGCAGAATAAAACCCTGCAGTAGTAATAAGCGTTTTAACCGACCCGCCGGCAAAAAAATAAAGGATGGCCTCCCGTTCCGCCGGCGAGATCCAGCGATGAAGAAAAGCGGCGGAATGGCCGCCCGAGCTGCGCAGGTAAGCGGCAAGTTCAACAGTCCTGTAAGCGCAGTCAACCAGCACAAGGGTCCGTTTTCCGCCGTTGACAATCCCGGCCAGGGTCGACGGCCTGCCGGTCGTATTTCGCAGATCTATGAGCGGCGTTTTCCCCAGGTTTATAACTCCCGGTTCGGGCGAAGGCTGAGCACAACCCTCGCACCAGCCGGGTAAAAAAATACGGTCATAGAGCCTTCTATATTCCTCAAACCAGTTCAGAGCAAAGTCCGGCAAAGACATTTTATTCCAATCAGCCGCTAAAGGTTCCAAAGCGGAATCAAACAGCGCATCCAGAAACAGGCCGCAGCCTTTTGCCGGGCCAAAGACATCATCAGCCGCCGCTGCCTGCGACTCGCCGGACTCAAAGCGTGTTTTTTTCCCTTGTCCCTCTTCAGCTGAGGTAATTATTTCTTTGACATCCAGCTCGACATTGGTATGCCCGTTCCAGTGGTTAAGAACCGGCGTGCAGATCAGGTCAACGACTTTACCCTGGACAGATCCGCCGTTTGCGCCCGCCAGGCGAAACCCTATCCCGTCTTTGACCGCGCCCTCCTGCTGAAGGACCAATTTTAAGTGGCTTCCATCCTTTCCAACTTCGCGGGAACGCAGCACGGTTACCCCCGGACAACCGATAACCGGCTGAGGGTTGCCCTGCCCAAAGGGGGCTAAAAGGAGTATTTCCGAGGCAAGCTGCTCGGTAATTTCAGCAAGGGACAAGACATCTTCAACCTCCGGAACAGGAGGGGGGAGTTCGCCTCTTTGCAGGCCCTTTGCATATTCGTTGATAGCCTGCCGGAAATTATCCAACTGGTCAACTGCTAAAGAAAAACCTGCAGCGCCGGAGTGGCCGCCAAATTCGGCAAGGTATTCGCGGCAGTTGTCTAAAGCTTCGTAGAGGTCAAAACCCGGGACGCTGCGCCCTGAACCCTTGCCCATATCTTTTTCCAGGGAAATCAGCAAAACAGGGCGCCCGAGAAGATCAGTCAAGCGTGAGGCCACTATTCCGATTACCCCCTGGTGCCAGTCACGATCAGCCACAACCATCACTTCCGATTCGGCAAGCAAGCGGTTTTCTTTCATTAAGTTATGGACTCCCGCCAAAACACCGGCTTCAACCTCCTGCCTTGTGCGGTTGCTTTTATCCAGTTCCGCAGCCAGTTCGGCAGCCCTTTCCGGATCCCCGGCAAGCAGAAGTTCAACCGCCGTCATGGCGCTTCCCATCCTGCCCGGAGCGTTCAGGCGGGGTACAATAATAAAACTGATCTCCCTTGTTTCAATTTTATCTTTCTTCATGCCGCTAACAGCTAAAATGGCCTTGATTCCGGCGTTGGCAGGGCCGCCGTTCAGATAATCGAGGCCGCTTTTAACCAGGATGCGGTTCTCGCCTGTCAGAGAAACAACATCCGCCACAGTCCCTATACAGGCAAGCTCGATATATTCCTGCCAGTCAACTTCAGTTCCGGGATTATCGGGATTATATTGAAAGAAGAGAGCCTGGACGAGCTTAAAGGCGACTCCGACCCCGGCCAGGTCTTTAAAAGGGTAGGCGCAGTCAGGCCGCTGAGGGTTTAAAACTGCTGACGCTTCGGGTAATTTTAAAGACAAGTGGTGATGATCCGTGATTACAAAATCAGGCCCGCCCAATTCAACGGCCCTGGCTACAACCTCCGCCCCGCCGATGCCGCAGTCAACGGTAACAACCAGGCTGACACCCTCGTCCCTGGCCCATTCGACAAACTGTACGTTTAAGCCGTAGCCTTCAAGAAATCGCCCCGGAATATAGTAGCCGGCAGCTGCGCCCATCTGTCTCAGGGCTTTTGTTAAAAGCGCTGTACCTGTAATACCGTCCGCATCATAATCCCCGTAAACGATAATTTTTTCCTTTTTCTTAACAGCGTCGAGGATTCTTTTTACAGCCGGTTCCATATCCTTCATGAGGTAGGGGTTATGCAGCCGCTCCAGCGAGCCTTCAAGAAAATCCCTCGCCTCCTCAACCGTGTTAACCCCGCGGTTTAAAAGGAGCGAGGCCAAAGTTGGAGAAATATTCAACTCTTTAGCCAGGATGCGCTGAAGCAGGGGATCTGCGTACTTTTTCCGCCAATTTCTTTTTGTCATTAAGGCCATACCACCCTTAAAGAGATTATAGTAAAGAATGGGAGGCATGGCAACCGCCAATAAAGGCTAGACAGTTGAAATTATTTTAAAGTCATCAAACTCCCCTGTAAAAGACTCTGTATCGATATTGATTTTTTCAATAAACGCTCCCGGGGGGCCCTGCCGGCAGCGGCGGATTGCTTCATCTACAGCTTCCGGCCCGCCTTCCAAAACCGCTTCAACGCGCCCGTCGCGCCTGTTCCTGACCCAGCCTTTCACGCCCGTCTCCCAGGCTGTTTCCCGGACAAAGACCCGGTAATAGACACCCTGAACACGGCCGCTTACAAAGATATGCCTGCGAAGCATAAAAGCCCTCCTTGGTTATACTATAATTGGTTATACTATAATATGTAATTCAGTAAACCCTGCGGAAGCAAGGGGACGTTCTTTTTGCTTCCTGCGCTGCCGTCCGGCGGAAGCAAGGGGACGTTCTTTTTGCTTCCCGCGCCGCTGTCCGGTTACCCTCGCTTCGCCGGCTGCTGTTACCGGCGCTTTGCAATTCGTTCGCTGTTGACAACGACGTGCCTTTGAGACGGTCTTACTAAATATTTAAACTAATATGTTTGGTGGTTATTATGATGCTTTCCAGTGAGTTTATCCTGGCCCGTTTTGTCTTTCAGTCTTTTCCCGCCGTATCCAGGGAGCTTAAAATCTGGGAGAGGGCGGCCGGGGGTTGTCCCGACATACGGTTGAGGGAACAGACCCTTTCCAGCATCAAGCTTAAAAAGTTTCACTGCCAGGGCGGCAGCGTTTTTGCCGCCTGGGTAAATACCTCCTGCCGGGGGAATTTGATCAGAGCAATCGTAGCTTTGCAGACAATCAGCGATTACCTGGACAACCTGTGCGACAGGGCAGGTGTACAGGATGAGGAAAGTTTCAGGCAGCTGCACCAGTCTTTTTTGGATGCCCTCTCGCCGGGAGTCGAATGCATTGACTACTACCAGCACTATCCCTGCCGTGAAGACGGGGGATACCTGGCTTCCCTGGTAAGCGCCTGCCGGAACGCCGTCAGCGGTCTTCCCTTTTACAGCGGGGTAAAAGAAGCCGTCCTGGAACTAGCCGGATTGTACTGTACACTGCAGGTTTATAAACACCTTGAGCCAAACGTCCGCGAAAAGCGCCTGATTGACTGGCTTGAACCATATCTGGTCCAGCTGGACCGGCGGCTGTTCTGGTGGGAACTTGCCGCGGCAACCGGTTCAACCCTTGGCATATTCGCTCTCCTTGCGCTTGCCGCAAAAACCTGTCCCACTGCCGGCCGGGCAGATGAAATTTGCAGGGCATACTTCCCCTGGATAACAGGACTGCATATACTGCTCGACTACTTTATTGATCAGCAGGAAGATATCGCCGGGGGAGACCTGAATTTTGCCGGTTACTACGCAGATCTGTCACAAACCGTTCAAAGACTTGAGTTCATGCTTGAGAAATCCCTGTCGGAAGCCGGCAGCCTTGCCGAACCTTTCTTTCACCTTCTGGTTGTCAGGGGTCTGCTGGCTATGTACCTTTCCGACCCGAAAGTTAAAGCCCAGGATTTCCTGGATATATCCGAAACGCTGCTGCGCGCTGCGGGAAACAGGTGCATTTACCTTCACCGCTTCTGTTCTTCTTTTCGCCGGGCAGGACTTATTTGAAGCCTTAGTTCGCTGCTGAAAACGCACTGCCTATAATGTTCACTGGGAAGCGAAGGAAGCAAAATGTACGTCCCCATGCTTCCCCCCAAAAGGCGCGTGATATATCTTACAG
>JBAZGB010000042.1:22699-23868 GCA_041653135.1 Eubacteriales bacterium
CTTCATTAAGCGTTGACCCGATATCAAAAAAAACTGCCTTCTTTGACCCGTTCTTTTGCATAGACGACCACTTGCCCCTAAATAAAGGTTTTTAAGATTTAATTCATTACTTTTTTATTATCTCCTGCCTATAAAACTCTAAAAAATACTTTTTTATACACGCAAACGCCTAAAAAGAAAATACCTCTTCTAAAGGGGTATCTACCAGGTAAAGGGCCGTTAAGCCCACAGAGCCCTTTAAATTAAATCAATACTGCTTCCGAAGTGCTTCTCGAAATTTTATAACTAATCGACAATATATTACAAATTATCCCAAGGAATTTTGCGGAACGAGGCAGAATTATACTTTAATTGTCCAAAAAGTTCAACGGAGGTAAAATATGAAGGTTAACATGAAGGCAAACATGAGAAAACTAATTCTGCTTTTCATATCAATCATTCTTTTTGTATGTTTTTCCGCCGCGGCGAACGCTTCCGGCAGTCCCGATCAGAAACCGGTTGATGAACAAAAGGGAGACAGAATTGAATTAACTTCTCTAAGAACCGAAACCAGCCGTTTTTACAGAAATAATGACGGAACTGTAACCGCGGAAGTTGACCTAAAGCCCGGACTTGAAATTGACAACACCTTGGTGACCGGCGATTCTGCAGAGGAAAGATATGAAAACAAATCAAACCGGTTTAAAGTAAAGTTTTCCAGGCAAATAAACAAAGAACTTCTATCACTTGACCTGGATGACACCGCCATATCCTTTGAACTTGATCAAGAATCAAGCGCAGTCGGATATGTTTACGGTGAAAAGATAAGATACACAAATCTTGTAGAAAATATCGACGCCGAATATCAGGTGATGGATTATGGAATAAAGGAAACGCTTGTTTTAAAAGACAAAGAAATCCCCGACAGGATATCCTTTGTGTTAAAAACGGAGAAAAAAGGCAAGCTTCTTTTCTATTTGGAACCTGTCAGCGCTGTTGACTCAAAGGGCGCCAGGTGTGACGCAGTGTCACAGAACATAACAGAAAAGGAAAATAACCTCCAGATTGATATTTTGATCAACAAGAATCTGTTAACTGACGAACAGTATCCGGTTACCATCGATCCTACTGTTACAATAATTCCGGACTTCTGGGCCGCCATGGACACATATATTGAAAAGCCTTATCTT
>JBAZGB010000043.1:0-23584 GCA_041653135.1 Eubacteriales bacterium
TCTGATTTCCTCATCATCTGGTTTAAGGCGGCCACTGCCTGGAAAAGCATTTTGTCCATCCCTTTTGTACTGTCGGACCCAATCTCTTACGGTTGTATAGTGCAGGTCCAGTTCTCTGGCCATATCAACGGTGGTGGTTTCTCTGTTTAAAATCCGCTGAACCACAAGTTCTTTAAATTCACGATCATACCTTGCCTGTCCCATTTTGAATACCTCCCTTTTTATTATAGGGGTATTCTTAATGTCTATCAAAACTGGGCAAGGTCACTGTGCGATATGTCGTCGGGGTTGGATAAAAGTAATTTATTAGTAAATATAATAATATTGTAATACCTGTTAAATATTAGAGTACCAAAAAGGAGTTGTTGCAATGAATAAAAAAATTAATATTGGGGTTATTGGATGTGGAAGCATAAGTCATACACATTTGCAGTATCTTGCTTCTCGAAACGACATAAACTTAATTTCCGTATGTGATATAACAGAAGAAAAAGCAAAACTTTTTTGCAAAGAGTTCCAGGCCAAAAGTTACGTTCTGGATTACAAAGAAATCCTTTCAGATAAACAAATTGAAGTAGTATTCATCATGGTACCTCAAGGATTGCATGCAGAAGTAACTATTGCAGCCGCCCGTAGTGGAAAACACATTTTTTGTGAAAAACCGATGGCTATGACCGTAGCGGAATGTGAGGCAATGATAAAAGCAATTGAACAAGCAGGCATTATTTTTCAGTTAGGTTATGTTTTACGCTTTAGTCCCGATATTTTAAAATTAAAAGAATGGTTAGAACTAGTCGGGCGGCCTGCTTTATTCCGTGACATGTGGGCCCCTTCGCCGTGGGCCTCACCCCACAGGTGGGTATTTGATAAAAATATGGGAGGAGGCCCCTTATACGAAGTTAGTCACTGGGTAGACCTTATGAACTTTTTATTTGGACAACCTAAAAGGGTCTACGCTACAATGCGTCACTTTAAACCCGGCGCATTCACCGCACCCGATACTTTTTTGCTGGTAATTGATTATGCGACAGGCGACTGCGCGATATGGTCAGATACCGAATGTGTCCCGGGTTTTGATGATTTTTATATTCGTCATTTTCCGAACCGGCCTTCTCTTTCCATAATTGGTCCAAACGGAAGTATACATTTTCCTGCCTCAGATGGCTCTAAGGTTCTTTCTCTTTATTTAAACCACATGGGAATACAACCGGTGGAAACTTACCAGTGGGAAGCTGATTGGGGAGCCACAGCAAATTCTTACCAAACTGAGCTAGATTATTTCCTTAGCTGCGTTAAAGAAGGTCGGCAACCTTCAATAAATACAAAGGAACAAGGTGAATTGGTAATCCAGGTAATTGAAGCTGCTTTTCTCTCTCACGAAAAAAAACTCCCTGTAAAGTTACCCTTGTATCAAGAACAACCATTATCCCAAATTAACTCAAATGCATGGTGGAATGAATATTTTACTTATCATTGGGATTTTAATAAAGGTAGCGAACAAACAAAGTATTATATGGAATTTTTACTTGCTAATCTTCCTGCTTTAGAAATTAATTACCTTCACACAAATCAACTACGTATTCTAGATTGGGGATGTGCTTTTGGAGAGGGAGCCAATTTACTGGCTCAATTTTTGCCAAAAAGTCAGATTACTGGACTGGATTTTGCTTCAAAAGCAATAGAAGAGGCCCGGCGACGGTACCCTAACCTTCAATTTATTCTTACCCTCCAGGGCGAAATACCGGGCAAATTTGATGTAATTATAGCATCTCATGTTTTAGAGCATTTGGACAACCCCATTAAGAGAATAGAAGAACATCTAATGTTTTGTAAAGGCCTATATATTATTTTAGTTCCTTACGATGAGTACCCATTACCTGAATACCACCGTTCACAGCTTAGGGAAGAATCATTTCCCAAACAACTGAGGGATTTCATAAAAATCCATACTTCGGTAATTCCGGATCAAAAATACGGAAATCAACTATTGGTAATCTATGGTTCAAAGACATATCTCCAAGAACGACCAAACTTAGATGCAACGATTAAAACGGAAACAGAAAAAAGAAAGTGGGACAATTATTATGCTTCCTTACCTTTACTTGAAGAAGACGAAGTAACCAGTAAATTTAATTTGGAATTTGCAAAATGCATTTCGGAATTATTGCCCCAGGGAAGCAGTATGCTGGAAGCTGGATGTGGAGGGGGCTGGCAAAGCGTAGCCCTAGCCCGTTTAGGAAAATATGAAATAAACCTCATGGACTTTTCCCCTGAGGCATTAAAATACGCCCAAAAATTGTTTGCTCGCGAAAATTTGCCGGCAAACTTTATTTGTGAAAATGTAATTACTGAAAATGAAAATAATTTATTGTTTGACTTTGTTTTTAACGCTGGTGTTCTTGAGCATTATGACTTTGAACAGCAAGTATCTTTTCTTAAAGGAATGGCCAGCCGGAGCCGAAAGTATGTATTGGTTATGGTTCCTAACCGTTTATGTTATTGGTACTGGCTATGGCGGATTCAAAAATCCAGTGAAGGTGAGTGGCCTTTTGGAAAAGAAGTGCCTTTGATTGATTTAGCGGATGTATTTAAAGCTGCCGGATTAAATTTTTTAGGGCAAACGTTCATGGGTGAAACCTGGGCTGAGGCGTTTATAACTGGTTTTTCTGGTTTAAACCGTGAAGCACAAGAGCAGTTGCTTACAATCCATCGCTCCCCAGTTACTCCTGAAAGCCAAAAATGTTACTTAATTGCGGCTTTAGGAAGTGTTACACCAAATGTGAAAGCTATTCCTTCAAGATGGAATATTTCACCATCAAAAGAAGAACCGAAAATTTCCACAATTTATGCTGCATTAAGTGATGCGTTAGCGTTAAGGATTGGGGCAGAAAAAACAACTCAGACTTTGCACGCCAGCATTAGGGAAAAAGAAGGGGTAATGCAGACACAACAACAAGAATTAATAGAGAAAGAAGAAAAAATTAAAGAATTAAAAGGATTAACTAAAAATATAACTGAGGAAAAAGAGAGCCTGTTAAATAGATTAATAGAGAAAGAAGAAAAAATTAAAGAATTAAAAGGATTAACTAAAAATATAACTGAGGAAAAAGAGAGCCTGTTAAATAGATTAAGGGATGAAGAAAACGAGCTAATCCAGGTTTCAGCCCAAAGAAATATTTTTGAAACCAAGCTAAATCAAATATATACGGGGGACTTATGGAAACTTGCTTCTGTTTATTTTAGAATAAAAGACAACACTCCTCTAAAATATCCTCACAAATTCCTTAGTGTTTGGAGAAGGCGGGGTCTTGGTATGGCTTTAAGGAAAGTGAAGGATAAGATCCTGAGACCCAGAAATTCAAAGAAAACAAAAGAAATACAGACCAATAGCTCTGATATGCTTAGCTGGTCTGAATATAAATTTGTAAGATATAAGAATAATAGAGATGAAACTTATAAGATCAATATAGAGAATATAACAACAGGATATAAAAAAGGACTTGTTTCCATTATTTTTCCTGTTTACAATGGAGAGAGATACATAAAAAGAGCAATAGACAGTATATTAAATCAGACTTATAAGCGCCTTGAGCTTATTATTGTAAATGATGGATCTACGGACGAAACAGCTAAAATAATTGAGGACTATACAAAGAGGGATAAGAGAATAAAGGTAATTCATCAAGAAAATCAGAAGTTGCCAAGGGCACTTTCTAACGGACATTCCTATGCCAAAGGGGAATTTTTAACGTGGACAAGCGATGATAATATATTAGCTCCAGATTTCCTAGAAGTAATGGTTTCCTATTTAAAGGAAAATAAGGAAGTAGCAATGTGTTATGCCAATATGAAACTCATTGATGACGAGGAGAATTATACAAAAAATCATGGATGGTACGAGGACCCTCCTGGCTCCGGGGTAGTAAATTTACCAAAGCACACACTTGAATTAAATACTTATCCAAACAACTCAATTGGGGCTGCCTTTATATATAGAAACATAGTATATAAAACTATAGGTAGTTATTCAAAGCATAGATTTGGCATGGAAGATTATGATTACTGGTTAAAAATAAACTCTCTTTTTAAAATAAAACATATAGATACAAATAGGCCAATTTATGGCTACCGTTTTCACAAAAACTCTCTCACTGCAAAGGATGAAGAACTGGGAATAACTAAAAGAAGATATAGGCTAATGATATTCGATGATTTTAGAAGGGATTTTTATTTTTACCCGTTATTATGGGTTATACAAAAAAAGGCACACACTTTCCTTGGTACTGAAATTATTAGCAAAATAGAAGAAAAAAAACATCTTATTATGAGTCCTGAAAAATTTTCTAGATTTAATCTAAACTCACTTTTTATACCGACTGTCCATTTAAATATATGTTCTTCCATGGACGATTTAGGCTGTAATAGTTCGATATCAGGAAAAGAATATGACTTCAAAGTTCTGGTAGTTAATTATACAATGAAGGATTTTAGGGCAATAGACTTTAATAACTGGGATGCCATTATATTAACTCAACAAATCGAAAATGAAGATATTTTGGAGCTAGGTGGAAAAAAAATTTTTCAGTGCAATGAACCAGAAAGTATTACTACGCTAATTGATATACTTTGCAAAAATAAATACTTAAATTTAATAGAGGAAAAGGCTGAATCAGAACAAAAATACGATTACAAACTTTCCCTTGTTATTACTGCTTACAGGAGATTGGATAAATTGGAAAATGCTATAAATTCGGTAATAAATCAGCATTTTCCTAAAAATGAATATGAAATTGTTATAGTAAATAATGATTACGAAGATCTCCGGGTTGAAGAACTCGTAAAAAAATATATGATTATTGGAGAACAGCAAGGCTTGAGTATAAACTATATAGTATGTCCTTTTAAGGGACTTTCCTTTGCAAGGAATGTAGGTTTAGATATAGCAAAAGGGAAAATAATAACTTTCATTGACGATGACGCCATTGCCAATACGAATTTGATTAGTGAAATTTATACCAGCTTTGAAAAACACCCTGAGGCAGGAATAATAGGAGGACACATATATCTAAAAGCTCCTGATCCAAAACCAGATGTATTGCTACCCGGCATGGAAGGCTTATGGAGCCAATTGATAACAAATAACGAAGAATATAAAGAAGTTCATAATTACTACGAGTTTCCTTACGGAGGTAATTTTAGCGGCAGAAAAAATATGTTTACCCTAATAGGTGGCTTTAGAACAAACTATGGCAGAAAGGGGGATGACTTTGCTGGAGGCGAGGAACTCGTGGCTTGTCTTCTGGCCCAAAAAGCAAATTACGCAGTGGGCATAAACCCAAAAGCCTTTGTCACCCACAATGTTGCAGAAGATAGATATACCATAAATCATGTTGAGAAAACTATAAAGGCAGGCATTTTCACCTATTACTACATGCAAAGGGACTTATATTTATCATTTGAGTTAACCCACGAATCAATAGCGTATGAGATTAAAATGTTGGAAAACGAAATTGAAGCTTTACTAAAAAGTCATAATGAAGATTCGTTACAGTTAAAGATAAAAAGATTTCATATTGAAGCAAGAAAAGAGTTATTAAATAGGTTATTTGCTGATGAAAAGATGAAAAGGGAACTAACATTCCTAAAAACAGGTTCTTAGCAAAAGGTGGTTAAGCTAACAGTTTAAATAAATATAGTTTTTTTAAAGTTGACAAAAGGTTTTTATTTAAAAGCTTGGGATAAATTAACATCAATCCTTAATAAAAAATAAGGAATTATTAAACTATGAAGAACCAAACATTTGTAAGAGAAATAAATATTGAAGACAAAAATGAACCGCTTGAAAAGCTTAAAATACTGGAAAGTGAAAAAAAGCTTCTTCAAGAAAAAGTTGAAAGTCTGGCCTTAAAACTGAACAGTATTAAAGTAGAGATGGATTTATCTGATAAGTCATACAGACAATTACGTCAACGGATTATGGAATTAAAAAACTCAAAGCTATGGAAAATTATTAGTTTATTTAAGCGTTTTCAGGTTGAATTTTTAAATGGAGGATTAAACGGTAAAAAAAGATTTTTACGCTGGTTAATGTTTAAGCTTACTGGTAGACCGCGCACGGGCCACGCACCATTAAATACTTTTGATGTCTTACCCATTCACGATTTACCTCAGTCTCAGGCTATTAACGATAGTTTTCTTGCCGGTAATTTTCCTGCTTTAGTAAAACCACGCGCAAAATTGCACATCTTCATGTTTGCTTCTTTACCTTACGATGATATTGGAGGAGGGCAGAGGTCTGCCCAATTTACTAAAACATTTATTGCCCAGGGTTATGATGTTACATATATCTACACCTTTTCAAAGGCCGAAAGTAAAAATGTTTCGGTAGATATACCTCTTACAGAACACTTTAATATAAATGATGTAAATGAAAAACTAATTTTAAGCTTAATAAGAGGACGACCAATATTTATCTTTGAAATCCCGCATGAAGAGTTTGCGCCTTATTTAAAACTGGCTAAAAGAATAAGAGCCCAGGTTATATACGATCATATTGACAACTGGGAAACTTCTTTAGGAAGAGCCTTTTTCTCCCAAGAAATATTTAATGAATTTTTAGTCCAGGCTGATTTGCTAATTGCCTCGGCAAAATATTTGGTTAAACAAATCAACGAAAAAGTAAGGAATAAGCAGGTTAAATACCTTCCCAATGCTTATGATGAAAGCCTTTTTGAGCCAGGCCGTCCATACGAAAGACCAGGGGACATGCCGGCGGGGGGAAAATTTTTTCTTTACATTGGTTCTCTTTGGGGTGAATGGTTTTTGTGGGAATGGTTGGCAAAAACAGCTCAAAAATTTCCTAAATATAATTTTGTACTAATTGGTGATTATTGGGAAAAGAAAGCCTTGCCAGAAAATATTATCTTTTTAGGTCTTAAAGCCCAAAAGGAACTTCCGTCGTATCTTGCTTTTTGTGACGGTGCTTTTGTTCCTTTTAAGCCGGGCCCAATAGTTGATGCAGTTTCTCCCATAAAAGTATTTGAATATCTGGGTATGTACAAACCGGTTATTTCTACTAATATGCCAGAAACCAAAGGTTATCCGGGCGTTTACCAGGCAGAAAATTTGGCTGAATGGTTGTCTTTGTTTGCTCAAAAATTGGACGTGCCCGATAAGATTAACGGTTTTAATTTGGGGAATACCTGGAATAACCGTTGCGAGAATTTAATTAACTTAATTGGCAAACCTAAGATTTCTATAATTATTCTTTGTCATGATAATGTAGATATTATTGGCAGGTGCATTGATAGCCTTCTTAAATTTAATAGTTATAATTACGAAATAATAGTGGTTGATAACCAAAGCAAAGATGGCACGGTAAAATTTTTAGAAGAAAAATATAACGCGAGGATTAAAATTTTATTAAATAACAAAAACGGCTGTGCTTCAGGAAGAAACTTAGGTTTTCGTAATGCGGAAGGAGAAATAATTGTTTTTTTAGACAGCGACCAGTGGGCAACCAATACCCGCTGGCTTAAACCTGCCCTGGACGTATTATCTTTAGACAGACATGTTGGTGCTGTTAGCTGGAGTGCCGGTTGGTTTGAACCGGGGAGAATAGTAGGTCCCACCGCCGATAGTCTTCCAAATAGAGGGGCTTTAGGCTTTAATTCCGCTTTAAATTATCGTTGTGATGTTACCTATATTGGCACAGGCGGAATGGTCGTCCCAAGATATATTTGGGAACAAACCAATGGCTTTGATGAGGCATACGATCCCACCTGCTTTGAAGATACTGACCTATCTTTACAGATTAAGTTTCTCGGCTATAAGGTAGCTTATTGCCCATTCATTGGCTTGGGGCATCTTCCCAACCAGACAACAGAATCTGGCAGCTCAAAATATCGTGAAATATTTAAACGTAACGGAGATTATTTTTATAATAAGTGGCGAACCAAAGCACCAAAACTACTGGAAGTTTATCTTAATGAGTAAGTATTTTTTTATTTGCCTTTCTTTAAAATCTATATTTATGGCTACAATCAAATACTTTAAACATATTATATGTAGCCTTCCATTTTAAGTATTTTTTTACCTAATTACTGGAGGTTAAAGGATCTTGTCCTGCCAGATTATTTTTACCCGGTCAAACCCTATTTCCCCAGACCCCAGAGTAGAAAAAGCGGCGTGTTGTTTGCAAAATGCTGGATATAGTTGTAAAGCTTTAGGGTGGGCACGTCAGTATTCCGAAAGAAATGAACAGTCGTCCTTTAACCTTTCTATTAACCGGATGTACTTTCCCGGAAAATTTGGGGGAGGCTTTTTAAATTTTTTAGGGTTGATTGTTTTTAATCTTTGGTTATTGTATAACCATTTAATTAACCGCCCAAAGGTAGTTCATGCTTATGACCTTGACACGGTAGTTCCTGCTTTAGTTGCTCGCTTTTTCGTAAAGACAAAGGTCGTCTATGATATTGCCGATTGGTATGCTGATTCTAGAAAAGTCAGTTTTCTCAGGTCATTTGTTGCTAAATTTGAACGATGGGTTTGTTACAAAGCTGATTTAGTTATCCTGCCTCATGAAAATAGGCTCCAACAGGTGGGTTTTGAACCGATAAGGTGGATAGTTATATACAATTCCCCCGAAGACATTTTATCTAACCAAGATTTTAATATCCAGCCTAACAAAGACTATTTTGCTTATGTTGGAGTTTTGCAACCAGACCGGGGAATATTACAAATCATTAAAGCAGCGGCAGCCGCTAAAGTTAAATTTGTAATTGCTGGTTTTGGTCCTTTGGTCGAGCTTTTAAAATCGCAGGGTGAAAAGGAAGAGTTCGTGAAATTTCGAGGTAAAGTTTCTTATAATGAGGCTTTAGCTATTGAGAAAAATGCTCTTGCCATTCTGGCCTTATATGACCCTGAAATTCCAAACAATCAATTTGCCGCACCCAATAAATTATATGAAGCGATGATGTTAGGCAAACCAATAATAACTACTTCGGGTACCTCCGCAGGGAAGGTTGTGGAAGCAGAGGGAATAGGTATTATCGTAACCTATGGTGATATAAAGGCCCTTACTAAAGCCCTCATATTTCTTAAAAATAACTCATCCCAGCGTGAACAAATGGGACAAAGAGCACGAATGCTTTATGATAAGCAGTACTCTTTTGTCAAACAAAGTCAAAAACTACAATTAGCGTATAAAGCTTTGATAAAATAAGTTTTTAATTAAAATTTATAGCGAGATGATGACCAGGTTTTCATCATAACAGATTATATTTTTACTTGTTGGGTAAGGAGTGATTTTTTATGCACATCCTTGTTACCGGGGGAGCAGGATATATTGATAGCCACATCGTAAAGGAACAGATCAAAAAAAGATACCAGGTTACGGTGCTGGATAACCTAAGCAAGGGATGGCGCGGCTTTCACATACCCCAAGATCTTTTTTGGTACCGAAAGCACGGGAAGCGATGGGGGGAAGCGATGGGGACGTTCTTTTTGCTTCCTTTAACTTAGCAAATAAACAGGCCCATTTTGACACCTACATTAAGTTAAAACCTGAAAACTATTCAACTGATACCGGGAAATTGCAAGCTCAGTTGCAATGTGTTGGGCCAGTTTGTTGCTCATTGGATATAACCGATACAAAAACAATCGACCTTATAAGCGCATGGAATATTTCTATACCTGGTTAGGGAAAGACCTGGGGGTCAGGTCTTGATTTTTGACATTGGTATGCCCTTGGGAAAGCACGGGGACAAGAAGCACGGGAACGGTTCAGAAACTATAAACCTAAAGTAGGCCTTAGAGTTAATATTGTCAGCTATTCTTTTTTATTGACTTTACGCACCTTAAATTCCTGCAGCAGGAAGTCTTTACCGACGTTACGGCAAAAGAAAAACACATCGTAGACATCCTGGTGGAAACCAGAGTGAAAGAAGAACCGGGACTAATTCTGGTGCACGTAGAACCCCAGGCTTATGTTCAAAAGGACTTCAATGAAAGGATGTTTATCTACTTTTCCCGGCTTTACGAAAAACACCGGCGCAAAATCCTGCCTATTGCCGTCTTTACATAAATCAAAAGGAGACTGATTTAATCATGCAAATTACCACCAGTTGGCAGGAGAAAGGGAAGATTGAAGGGAAGATTGAAGGGAAGATTGAAGCCATTTGCAAATTCCTGGCGAAAAGGTTTAGTGCTGATTACAATGAAACAATGCAAAGAATTAAACAGATACCTGCCCTGGAAATTCTGGATAACCTTATGGAAGAATTATTTGCTGCCAACACCAAAGAAGAAGCCCAAGCCATCATTGAACGAAGCGTTGCCAGGACTCTTCAGTAAACAGGTAAATAACCCAGCTTTAGCTCGCGAAGTTCCTCGCGCAGCGCATTGGCCCAATCCGGGTAGTCGAAGATTTTGATGTTGTTTTGATATAAGTACGATGTCATTTATGTTCCTGAAAAACCATCTGGGCTTTCAAATGAAGAGGAACTTGTGGGAGAATTTGCCTTAAACCAAACCCGCCAATTTATTGGGGGTTCCTTAGAACCAATCATGGTCCTGCGCCTGAGGGTCATAGATATAAGCAAAAAGCCAGGCAAAACAAATATATATCTCCCAGATGCCAATGCGTCTGATGGTAGCAGAGAATATACTTTTCAAAAAGCTTATACCGTAAAGGTAAAGTTATATACTTTTTTTAGTCTTCCCTGGAGCACCATTGAGCTAAAATTAGGAGAGGGAGAGCATGGGGAAATTAGTCGAATCATTTGATATCCTTTTTAAATATTGCGGCCACCTTTCTCCCAAATTTCTTTCCATTCTTTTTACAGGAGTTAATTATATTTTACGATCTAGAATTTTTGGGCTTACTGTGTGAAAATGTGAAAAATAATTTCCCAGTAGCGCGTAGCGTTGAATTTTATCTAGAATCGTGTTAAGCTTTTTTCAGCGGCAAAGTTAACTCCCGGGAGGCGCTTAAGATGAAGTATAAATTACCAATTGTGATCAGTCCTCTAGAAAATGGTGAATATATGGCCGAATGTGAACCAGTTAGGGCCGTGGCTGTAGGAGATACGCCTGAAGAGGCTGTATCCAATCTCAAGGAAGCCATTATTGACCTTGTTAAAGAATTCGGGGAAGAGAAGGTCTTCGAGGATGTCAAGCCAGACACAGAAGTGCGGGTAGGAGTCTTGGAGGTAGCCGTGTGAGTAAGTTTCCCGAGCTTACGCACCAGGTAGATGGAGCAATTTCTTCAGTTATTTAGCCGCCCGCCCAAGCACACTTAGATATGGCAGGAATAAATGGGTGGGTGTTTCTTTAGCAGGCAAAACTTTTACTGTCCACCGGAAACACGGTGAGACGAGAAAGTACCAACCTTCGCTGGTTGATGCGGTGGCGAAAAAAATAGGTGTTTCACGAGAAGAATTTTGGGAATGGTATAAACGTAAATAGGACTAGAGTAAGGTGGATCCCATTGTCAAGACAAATTTTTTAGGGATTTAAGATACACCGTTGCCCTCCCTCAGAAAATAGAATTCAACCACCACTAACAGGCAACTGTATTAATACCTACCAGATGTAAGCCAGAAATAAGAGGTTGATGTTTAACGTAATGATTAGTTGGTCGAAAACAGAATGGGTGGTCGATCTGGCCTGGAATATGCGGGAACCTCTGAAAAGTATACCAACCATGGCAAAAAGGCTGGCGGAGCACGGGAATGAATACGGGTGGGTTAAGACTAAAGTGGCTGCTGTAGCATTGCCAATTTTTATTCTTATCAAAAGAGCAAATCTAAAAATTTTTTTTGCGGTAATAATATTTATACCCTCCCAAATTCCCAGGGCAAGCAAATGATGGTCGCCAGAAATAATATAATCCGCTTTACCTTCAACAGCGCAGACCAGGTATTTATTGTCACTAGGGTCATTGGGAACTGCCTCCAATTTTAATTCTTCCGGCGTAAAATAAGCAAAAGCAATCAGATCATCAAAGAAAAGGTCAATTTCTTCTTTTTCTAACCCATGAATTTTTTTCAGCTTTGGATAAAGCAAAATTCGCTTAATTTCCTCTACAATGCTTTCCGAAACAACCAACTGGAACATATTATCTTTTAAGCAATCAAGAATTCGAGCAGGATTACTTCCTGGCCTAATTAAAGCACTGGCAAACTGGTTGGCGTCTAATACAGCCCGGATCATTAAAAACTGTTGGTTCCTTCTTGATTAAAATTTTTCTTGACTTCTTGCACCGCCTCATCTAAAAATTTTTCCACTTCTTCTTCATCCCGCCCTATAAACTTTTGCTGAATTTTTTCTACGCCCTTGAAGAAAATCTCTCTCCTCTTTTCCCATTGTTGCAGCTTCCACATAGGAACAATTGCTACCAAAGGTTTACCATCTCTTTCAATGATGTATTGATCGTCCCTTAAATAAACTTCATTCATAACGCTACCCAAATTTTGCCTGACTTTAACCGCAGATATTTTCTTTAGCATTATCTTTCGACCTCCTATGATCAATTCGATCAATACAATCATAACATCAATAACCGGAAAAAATCAAGATGCAAAGAGACTGTGGTGCTGTCAAGAAACCCCCAATATCCGGCTATGAAAAATTTTTCGTGAGTATCATGCCTTACCCGGTACACGGCCAGTATTTAATTCTTCGAAGCACTGTATATCCTGGTACAGCAGAAAAAATTAACGAATTATTAAAGGAAAGCGGCCTGCAAGTTTATCTGACTTTTTGTCCGGAAAGGATTGCGGAGGGCAAAGCACTAGAGGAATTGGAAAACCTACCTCAAATTGTAAGTGGAATTGTAAGTAAGCCCGGTATATAGTTACAGGCGATAACCACCTGTTAGACTTATCCATGTTTAGAGATATCGAGATGGTTAACGCTCAACAGTTTATAGAAATTCTCAGTTCAGCGGGATAAAATTCAAGATAGCTAAAAATGTGAAAAATAATTTCCTAACCCGGCATAGCCGGAGTCATCTCCTGCAAAACTGTCCCAGCAAGGTATCAACTACGAAATGAGGGAGAACGCCTTCTTAAAGATTGACGACTGGTTCTAAATTACCGGCGTAAGTCAGTTTATCAAAATCAATTATCTGATAAATATATTTTTTCAAAAGTATCACCTTTTTAATCCCTGTTCTTAAATGTCATGACAAAAGAGTCGCAGTAGATTTCCCTGTTTAAAAGCACATTCGATGCGGCAACTGCCTTGAGCAGTTCATCATCGTCAAGGTTTATAATGGCCGCGTCCAGCCCGGCCGCCATACACATAACCAGAAATGTGCGGTTAAGCAGTTGCCGGTCTGCGCATCTTTGCGAAACGTTGCTTAAACCCAGCGCCGTACGCGGCGGCGGATCGGCAAGTGTTTTGATCCAGCGGATTGCCTCGATTACCTCGGGACAGTGCTCCTGCCCGACGTTGCAGGGCAGGTCAAGCGGATCAAGGTACAAATCTTCCAACGGGAAACCGCAGGCGTCCGCATTAACGATGATCTCCATGGCCAGGGCCGCCCGGTCGCCGGCGCTTTTGGGAACACCTTTCTCGTTCATGGCCAGGCCAATCAGCGCCGCTCCATATTTTAAGGCCATCGGTAAAAACAGATCTATTTTCCACTGGTCGGCTGTCGTAGAGTTAATCAGCGCTTTACCCCTGTGTGCCTCAAGACCTGCCAGAATTGCTTCCGGGTTGGTCGAATCCAGGCAGCACGGCAGATCGACGGTATCCTGGGCAGTCCTGACCAGCCATTCCATGGCGCCCGGCTGATCCCCGGCTTCCAGCGAAGGACCTGTACTTATATCAAGGTAATCGGCCCTGCGCTGATACTGGCGCATCGCCCAACGTCTCACAGGTTCCGGATCCCTGCTCAGAATAGCCTCCCGTACATCCCCAAACATGCCGTTAATGCGCTCGCCAATTAAAATCAAAAACGCAGCCCCCTTTTTTTTGCTTATCTAATCATCTCAACCATAGTTTTTATTCCATCAGGTTTTCCACATGAGCAAGAAACTGTTTTAATGACGCCGGATGCCTCATGACCATAATGGAACCCCCTGCCTGGGCCAGTGTTGCCGCCGTGACAACCTCCCACATGACAGCACGCCTGGCCTGGTCTCCCCATTCAGGAGTTTCTTCAACCGTGCTGCCGGCCTCTTTGGTCTTCCAGACTTCCTGACCAATCTGGCAGAACACGGGCATAGCCAGCATTTTATCCCCGGACAGCCCGCTGATCCTGATCCTTTCCATGATTGAGTAAGCATACTCCAGCCCGTAGCCCAATGACCCCACAAGAGGATCTATGACAATGCGGTTTGAAGGCAGACCCATCTCGGTAACCAGTATATTAAGCTGTTTGGCGATATTTATATCCAGGGGGTTTGAAGCAATCAGGCTATGTCCGTGAACTATACAGGAAGCGGTTATTGTCTTGTAATTATCCGGCTTGGCGCACCCGACCAGGCAGTTTCTTCCCTCCAAAACCCTGCATACTTCGCCAATGACCTGAACATCCTTTTCCTCCACTCCGCAGCCTATGATAATCAGCGGAACTTTCACAGCGTCGGCTACGGCCCTGGCCGTTTCAGCGCATTGGGCGGGACTGCTGTCCAGGTTATCGGGGTGAGAACCAGCCAGGGTAAGGCAGATTAAATCTGCGCCGTATTCTTCGCACTTCCCTGCCCAGGCCGCCGGATTGCTCAGAACACCCTTAAATTCGGAAGTCAGTATTTCAGGCCAATGCTTTGGCTCAATGTCCCAAACCTCCAGGGCAGCCAGCGGCCTGTTCGGCATCTCCCCTTCAAAAAGAAGGAAAGGCAGCGTACTGTCACCGCCAACCTTTACCGCTTTCGGTCCTGTGCCTATAACCACTTCACTAATCCTGTTACTGTATTTTTCCTTAATAATATTTACAGCCACATTCATTCTCCTGTTTTACAAATTATCAGGGTTCTTCAATAATTTTAGTTTTGGACATAATCTCTGATACAGCCCTAACGACAGGTGATTCGTCGGGCAATTCAAATATCGGCTTGCCTGCAAGGTCAAAATCAATAACCTGTTCATCTTCGGGAATCGTCCCGATCAGCTTCAGGCCGGTTTTGGCAATCTCTTCTTTCAGCAGTTCCCCAAAATCCCCGGCGACTCTGTTGATTACCAGGCACATATTCCTGACGGCGAGGTTCAAGTTCACCACAAGCTCTTTGATCCTTTTCGCCGACCGGACTCCCCTGACCGTTGCATCGCTTGTAATGAACAGAATATCCACATTGTCCGTGGTCTTCCTGCTTAAATGCTCCATACCGGCCTCGTTGTCCATAACTATATAAGGATAATTTGAGCTTAGCTGCTGTATAAAACCCCGCAGGAGGTTATTGACATAGCAGTAGCACCCCTGTCCCTGTGGCCCGCCCATAACCAGCAGGTCAAAGTCATCCCCCTCGGCCAGGGATTGGTGGACACAGTAGGCAAGATAACGCTCCCTGGTCATGCCTGCCGGCAGCGGTTCGAGACTGCTGTTGATCCTGGGCATTTTTGAAGAAATAGCCTGATCGCCAACCTTGATGCCCAGAGCCTCATTCAGATTTGCATTGGCATCGGCGTCAACCGCCAGAACAGGAACCTTGCCGGATTTGATCAATTGCCTGATCAAAAGCGCGGCAAACGTTGTCTTGCCCGTTCCTCCCTTTCCTGCGACAGCTATAGTAAACGACATTCCTTGCTCCTTAGTGAAAATTTACAGATGGAAACAGGCTTAAATCCGTGTGCGGAAGGAAAAGAGCCGAAATAAACTCATCATAAAAAGTTTTGTCCGCGGCCAGTTCTAAATATGTTACTTTTCCTGAAAGCTCTTCAAGGTTCCTCCGGGCTGATTTTGAAAGCAATACCTGCACAGCCCCTTTCAAGGAACTGTTGCCAAGGTAGGCATACCTGTCTTCCGGTAGGTCGGGCAGCATCCCGATTGCAACCGCCTGCCTGATATTTAAGAATCGCCCAAAACCTCCGGCAAGGTAGATCCTTTCGATTGCTTCAACCGGCAGGCCGACTGTTTTCAGCATTGACCGTATTCCGGCAAATATTGCCGCTTTTGACCTGATCAGGTTTTTGACTTCTGCTTCTGAAATAGTTATTTCCCGGTTGTTCAACCCGCTGGCTAAAATAAATTCTGGTCCTTCGTCCCCTTCCCTGAACCGATGGTTTTCAGTTTTTAAAATAAATTTGCCTGCCCGATCAATAACGCCTTCCCTGTAAAAACAGGCCAGGCAGTCAATCAGGCCGGAACCGCAAATTCCCACCGGCGGCGCATTGCCAACTGTCCGGCACTCCGCCCGGGAACCTTCTTCCGATATAAAAACACGCTCAATGGCGCCTTCGGCGGCCGGCATGCCGTATCTTATTCCGTTGCCCTCAAAGGCAGGCCCTGCGGAACAGGAACAGGCGACCAGCCACTCCCTGTTTCCCAGGACCATCTCCCCGTTGGTCCCCACATCTATAAAAAGAGCGGTCTCTTCCTGCCCGGCCATGCCCGTGACAAGAACGCCCGCCGTGATATCTCCCCCGATGTAGCTAGAAACCCCGGGAAGACAATGCACACGCGCGTTGGGGTTTATTTTAAGGCCTATTTCCCCGGCCTGGACCGGCGGCGGATTATTGGCGGCCGGCACATACGGCTCCAGGCGGATATATGCCGGATCAAGGCCCAGAAACAGGTGGGTCATTGTGGTATTGCCGGCGCAAACCGCTGCCCTGACGTCACCGGGGTCGATCTTATGATCATTCAGCATGCCGGAAACCAACCCGTTGATAGTCCCCAATACGGCGCCCTGAAGTTCTCCCAGGCCGTCTTTATGCTCTCCGGCATAAATTATCCTTGAAATAACATCTTCACCATAAACCGATTGCCTGTTATAAGCGCCTCTTACAGCCGCCGTCTGCCCGCTTTCAAGGTCTACCAGGCAGGCTGCGATAGTGGTCGTGCCTATATCCACGGCCAGGCCGTAATATTTTGAATCCGACACCGGTTCGACCTGTTCTATATATACCTCCCCGCCAGCCTCGGCGAGGAAAGCGTTTATAACCCAGCCGGATTCCCGTAATATGCCGGGCAGAGAACGAACAACGTCCAGGTCTGCCTTAATCCGGCCTTTTCCCAGCTGAAAGCTCAGTTCGTCAAGCAGCCTCCCCAGGTCGTCTTTGGGATCATCCAGCGACGGCGGCCGAAGTTTTAATCTTATTTTCCTGTAGAGCGGCTCGGAGGGGCTGGTACCCCGGCCGGGCTCCGACAAAACGATCCGGCGCAGGTCCACTAAAGAACTTTCCGGTATTTCGATGACAACGTCTTCTACCGGAACGCTCTGACAGGCCAGAACAAACCCGCGGTCTAACTCTTCCCCGGTAAGTCCGCCCGGCAATCCCGGCCTGACCCTTCCTTCCCTAAGTATAACCTTGCACCGGCCGCAGGCGCCTTCTCCCCCGCAGGCGGCGCGTACAGGTATTTCCGCTTCCGCTATCGCCTGAAGAAGGTTTTCACCGTCTGGTATGGCCACTGTCTTTCCCCAGGGGATGATTTTTACGTTTCTAACCAGAGAATCTCCCAATTCACAGGTCACCTTTTCCGCCTTTACGCTTTTACTCTTTTTCAGCCATCCAGCGCCGTTTTAGAAAAGCCGGTATGCCGGACGACTCTACAGGACCCACAATCACTTCCCAGCCGGAAAGATCCTGCAATTTACCGCTTAAAACGGCGACACCGCCGGGTATAATCACCCTGCGGTGGGTAACTTTATCCTCAATTCCTGATTCCTTAAGCATTGCAGTAATTTTCTCGGGGGTAAACTTGCCTGCGGCCCAGCCTGTAAGAACGGAAACGCCGTCGGTATCAAGGGGCAGGATATACGCAGGCACACGGGACGCCTCCACATCCGAGGCGACGCAAAAATAGGTAAGTGAAAAATTTGATGTTACCAGAACCGGCGCCGAATTTCCCGGGGAACCAATTTCATAAATCCCGGAGTCAACAGCGGCAGGTTTCTGCGGATCGGCAAAGATGTTCAAGCGAAGAGTAACCAGGGGGAGGACGGCCTCCGGATCAGCGCTGGGAAGGACAACTATTCCCGCGTATTTCGCTGTGTAAACACCCGCTTCAATAACTGCCTGCAAAGGGTCCCGGCTGTTGACGGCAAAGGCAATGGTGGGGTATCCGAAAGGCCGGAACCTCCTCAAAGCCTGGCGCCTGATCTGTGTCTGATCGGCAAGAACCTGCCTGACTTTTCGCGCCCCCGAATCAAGAACCAGTTGCCTGTGTCCGAGCGCAGCCACTTTTTCGGCCAAACCGGCCAAATGATCCAGGTCCTTTCCTTTCACTGCCAGGGGGACGTTATATTTCCCGGCCAGTTCTGTCATAACCGTATAATTTTCCTCAGTCGCCGCATAGACAAGCGGTTTTCTTGAGCCGGTTATCTCAAGCGCTTTTTCTATCGCCAAAGGATCCTCGCTGATCAGAATTAAAGGAAAATTTGTTATCTCCGATACAGCTTTGACGGTTTCGAAAAAAACAACCGGGTCCCCGGAATCATTTTGGACCGCCAGCAGATTTATCCCGTGCATCTGCCCGAGCCGGTCGAAGATCAGGCCATTTGCCTTTATCGCTTCCGCCGCTGGATTTTCGCTCCGGTCTGAAATTAAAACAGCAAGAGGCGCGGGATTGACAAAACATTTATCATGGCGGAAAAGGACGGTTTCATTCCCTGCCTGCGTTTCATTAGGCCCTACACCGATTTTGACAAGGGCTATTTGCGGCGCCGAAGCCGCTTCCAGCGTCTCCCTTGCCGTATCGCTTAAGTCCGGGCATTGCCCGAGATCAGCCTTTGCGTTGGCCAGCGCCATGGCAAAGGCAAGGCACGTCGCCTGGCCGCATTTTTTGCAGTTTGTCTTGGGCAGCAGTTTAAAAATATCCAAACCAGTCAAGGGCATGTCTCCTTTAAAGATGTTAAATCAGATTAAAGATTCCATGTTCAGGGCGGGGTGTCCTTTTTCGTCCATGAATTTTAGAATTTCCATGCTCTCTGTGCTGATCGTCTCGTCCGCTATTTGATCAAGAAACCCTTCTGAAAGTCCGGCGTTCAGGGCAGCCTCTGTTAGAGCCGGCCGCAGTTGTTCTTTTAGAGCCAGGGGCATCCAGACCAGCCTGGCCAGCCCGCCGTCGCCGGACACGAACTTTCTTGAGAACAGGTACGACTTGCTGATCCCCATAAAACCCGGCGACTGAACTCCGCCGCCGATCAAGCCGGCTAAAGTGGAAAAGCTCATTCCTGTCGGTGTCGGGCCGGTATGCTCCCGGTTTACAACCATCAGACCGTTGCATTCCGGAACAATGCCCAAAATGCATTCAAAACAACCACAGGATGTATGCGGATACTCCATAACTGTATATAGGTTTACATTTGTAATGGTGTGCTGGGAGTTTTTATAGACAAAATCATTAAATGATTCCCATTGCCCCTTCTTTTCGTCAATTAAACCCTCTTTCCGGATAGGCTGGTTGACGCCGGAAGGATTGATCTCATAAGCTGCCCTGGCGTCCAGCCAGCTTACAGCCCCGCACAGCCCCGCCCGTTCGGGCGAAATAACGCAGACATGGTTCGGAGCGAACGACTGGCAGAGCAGGCACGAAAAAAATGTGTCGGCAGTATCGTCACTGAGCAGTCTCAGGCGTTCGTCCCTTTTTTTATAATAATCCCGTGCGGTTTCCCGCAGTTCAAGGACTTTTTGCTCTTCGGTATAAATAGAAACTTTAACGCGATCTACAATGGCGGGAAACTCGGCCTTCAACCTGGCAATCAGGATATTGCCCAGATGTTTTAAGCGAAATCCCTTATTATAGGCATCAGAGCTGATGCGAACCCAGATCAGGTCCCGCTGCGCGACATGCCATAAACCTTCGCCGTAATTAATAAAGTAATGAATGCGCCGCTCCAGGACAGGTTCGAAGTCCTCCTGCATTTTCCTGCCAAATACTTCAACCACAATACCAAGAGGCAACGCGCTTGCCTGTTTTACGCCGTCGATGTCCGGCCCGGCAAGCTCAACCTGGCCGTCAATAAAACCGCCTGCTTCCTCAACCATCCTGACCAGCTCAAAACCGGGTGTCCGGCCTCCGCCGAACTCTACCTGAGCTTCTTTGCGGCGGATGCTTTCACCCTCAAAGGTATGCCCGACCAAAATCGGGGCATCCACACCAATCGCAGTAATCTTAATGCCGCGTAGTTCCAGGCAGGCTTGTAACATTTTATCATAATCAGGCACTGAAATAAACCATTCCGGTATCTGCCCGTCCTCCGGCAAAACCTGATCCGTAACAACGGGGATACCTATATTGATTGCTCCCATGGCTGCGGCCGTTTTCACCGGATCATGCCCGCCCAGGTAAAGGGCAAAAGCCCTGATCCTCCTGCGCTGATAATCACGCTGGGCGTCTTTTTGCCCGGCAGGTACCCTGCCGAACATCATCCCCGCCCGAAGAGCAAAGTTGGCCGCATGCACAAGCTGAGTGAAACTTCCCAGCGGGTAGGCCATGAATTCCGCACCCAGCTTAATTCCTTCGGAAAGAAGCTGATTGCAGACTTCGTCGCACAAAAAGATCATCAAACCGGCTTCCATCAGCTTCTGGATAATCCCGGCGATCGTCCGGCTGTCCCTGGCCCGGCCGAAAATTATGGCCTCGCCGGGAATGGTCCAGTCAACCATCTTTACGCCGCAGGAGCGAACCACGGGATCGCCTATAAAGCCCGTCCAGGGAGGGGTATGCAGCGGGGCTTCCGGTGTTTGCTTCAGGTACCTTACCGCTTCAATAATCTCTGCGGCGTACCAGGTTGCCTCTCCCCACCGCCTTGCGTTGGCAAAGGTCATTTCACTGCGCATGAGCAGCCGCTCACGGTTAAGCAGGGGCATACAATCACCAAGGGATTTGATTTCATCCCCGCTCAAACTGTGGATTACAGGAAGGAAATAGGCGGTATCGGGAAAATCCACGGGGCGATCAATACCGTATTCGCTGATGGCCTGCTCAAGAACTTCTTCAGCCAGGTCCAGGGCGGCGACTGCCCCCTGACGGGCTTCCTGAAACAACTTTTCAGGAAGCCTGCCCACCTGGACAGCTCTATCGTAAATCTGATCAAAGCCAGAACTTTCAGGCATTTTTTCACCCCTTGCCATCAAAAACTCTTTCTATGGAAAAAGCCGGTCACTATTACCGGCCTTTAATTTCTTTACCGTCGCCTTTTCTCCACAACTAAAAGCCTTTGTGGGATTATGGCTCCCGCTGTTTTTGCATTAAGGAAATTTTAACCTGCCTGCCGGACAGGCGGGTATACCCCGTCTAAGTTGTCAATAATTGAAGAGGCTTAGATCGTTAACCCTGCTTTTTATTCAGCATCCGGGAGAACATGATCACCGCTTCAGCCCTGGTTGATTTCTTCTGCGGGCCGAAGGTGTTGTCTTGATAGCCCTGAATTAATCCCTCGGCAACCGCTATGCTGACCAGGTCCTTTGCCCAACCGCTCACAGCCGATTTGTCAGCGAAGACGAGCTGTCCAGCCTGCTCTTTATCCTTACCCAGAGCTCTGACGAGAACGGCGGCAATCTCCTGCCTGGTTATGTTTTCGTTTGGTTTAAAACTGCCGTCCGCGTATCCCTTCATCAGATCTTTGCTGCAGATAGTCTCAACATAGCTGCAGCACCATGAGCCGGAATTGACATCTTTAAACGACGCCGCTGCGGGTTTGACTTCCTTGAGTTCAAGCGCCCTGATCAGCACGGCGGCAAATTCTGCCCTGCTGATATTGTTGCCCGGAAGAAAGGTATTGTCCGCATAGCCTTCGATATACTCCTTGGAGGCAAAGTCCGTAATCTCTTTGTAAGCCCAGTGGGAAGAAGCAACGTCCTTGAAGGAAAGTGTTTCCGCTTTGGCCTCGACCATTACTGCGTATTTGGTAAAATGGGTTACTTCAATCCTTATTGTTTGAGCAGCCTCGTTTACTACTCCGCCCAGATTGATCCACAACCTGGTTGCCGGATCGTAAACACAGATTATGGGTACTTCTCCGGAAGCCAATTTATCTGGATTATACTCCAGGATAATAGTGACAGGTTTATCAAACTGCTGGCCTGAAGGCCCGAACTCAAATATTTCACCGGCCAGCTTAAAAGTTCCGGTAACTGCAACATCTACCCTATCAACTTTTTCGATTATGATATCCACGTTTTTCGTCAAGGCGCCTTTTGGAATATCAAGAATTGCTCCTCCCTTGATGACCTGTCCGCCATCAGCGCCGATCCCGCTGCCTATAGGCTGTGCAGCGGATCCGCCGCTCCCTCCGGAATTATTGCCGGAATCATTATCAACGCTGAAGTATAATTGTTTTATAGCTTCATACAGCGGCTTAAAATCTGCCGGCAGTTCCTTTTTTCCGCTTACTATCTCCCCTATGTCCTTCAATCCGATGCCGTAATCACTGGAAAGAGTGCTTATCAAAGCGTCAGTCACCTGCATGTGGTCCAAGGTCAAGCTAAAGAAAGATTCAAACAACTTCTGAGCAAAATTATTTTTGTTGAGCAAACCTTGTTCTAACTGATCCTGCAGGCAGGCATCCACATCAACGATCCAGGCAAATATTAAACCGTCAGTATCTTCCTCGGGAGTACCTTGTGTGACCATTTCATCTTTAAGCTGGTTAAAAAACAGCGCATATGAATTTTTCAGGTCTGGGTACGCGTCTGAGAACGTGCCGGACTCAGCTTTTGTTGGAAAATAGGTTAACAAAACCAGTGCCAGGCACAAAAATACTCTGATCAGCATACTGTTGCTTATCCTTCTGTAAAACAAGTTTTATTCCTCCATTTGTTATAAAAACGTGTATACAATACAACAATTAACTTAAAGGTTAACATCCTGAAAATTAATTTGCATCAGCGTGTCAGGGGGACGGGGTTGTTGACACCTTGCATTGATGTTTTTCATGAAATTGTGTCAACATTCCCGTCCCCCTGACACCGTCTTCAGCTTTCTATTTGCTGGCCTGTTATGGTCCCGCGGGCGTTTTAAACCGCCAGACGCTTGACCACTTTGAGGCGCTCAGTTCATTGGTGGCGTTTACCCGCCAGTAGTAAGTCTTGTTCGCCTGCAACTTCGGGCAGGTGGAATTGGTCGCTGTCAGACCGCTTACGTCAACTACCAGGGAGAAAGCGCTAAAGGAGGAACTGGTGGCTACTTGCAGAGCGTAGGTGGTGTTTTCACCGGCTACAGCGTTCCACTCCAGAGTGGGAGTAAGCGTATCCACCGTACTGCCGTTTTTCGGCGCTTTGAGTACCGGCGCAGGAGGGCCGGCGGGCGTTCTAAACCGCCAGGCGCTTGACCACTTTGAGGCGCCCAGTTCATTGGTGGCGTTTACCCGCCAGTAGTAAGTCTTGTTCGCCTGCAGCTTCGGGCAGGTGGAATTGGTCGCTGTCAGACCGCTTACGTCAACTACCAGGGAGAAAGCGCTAAAGGAGGAACTGG
>JBAZGB010000044.1:0-23159 GCA_041653135.1 Eubacteriales bacterium
ACAGACACCTGATAACTACAAGCGGTGCACTCGTATAAGCGCCTGGTTTTAATGAGGTAAGGCATTTTATTTCCGCATTTCGGACAGCAAAACCCCTCCGGCCATCTGAGGTTAAAAAGGTGTTCCCGGCACGCTTCCTCGTTTCGAAATCGGGATTGAAATTCTAGTAGGCTGATTGGTTCTTGTTTAGCCATATTTTTCCTCCCATTTTTACCATATTTTTTATATTATACTACGTTTTAGAGAGGAAGGGAAGATTTTCTGAGCTAACTGGATAACCATATATTTATTTGAGGAAAGAACCGTCTCAACAAGGAAAGACTGATCTGAACGAATCTATGCCGACACCTCAGCGTCAATCTGACGGGCGGACATAAGGTTGACTTCCGGAAGAGTTTTATCGGGATATTGAGGAAGAAGTTCTATAGTTCTTTCATCTGCGTTCAGCATAACAAGACCGGTTTGCCCCAACTCATTAAGGAACTCACTCGTAAAGCTGGATTTACCTGCTCCGTTAGGACCAGCCACAATCCACATCCAATTAGTCATGTGTTTCCTTTAGAAACTATTGCAGTCACGTCTGACATTAAATCTCTTCATAAGTAATAAAATTCAATCTGGTATCATTATAACATGAAGCTAACTGCAAAAAAACAAGGATAATTTTGCATAAACCAAAAGTTCTTTCAGAATATTATATAAGGCCAAAATCCCATCCTTTTGTCAGAGCAGTTATAATTAAACATAACGGGCTGCTTCCATAAGGCGCAATTTTTATAGTAGCAAAGAGCCCAATAACAGCTAACACGAAGCCAGGGAAGCACAAAAAATACTTTATCGCTTTCTTTCTACCTAGAGATAGCTGGAAAATAAAGAAAGCAGGATATAGGATGTTCCCGGATATACTAACATAAACTTGCACAGACATAAAAACAGGAGCGCCTTCTTCATAAAAGTGCTCCTGTTTCGCTGTTCATCCAAATCGTATCACCTGGCAAAAAGCCTGCCACATAAAGCAATGCCTAATACGACTGCCTGTATATCCTCGGCAGCCTTCTGCCCGAAACAGAACCCGGCAGGTTGATCCCCGCAATGCCCGCCGCCATGCCTAAAAGCGTATATGCGCCCAGGCGTCCGGCCAGGTCCAGGTTGCTGAAAGCCCCCAATCCGTTGAAAAAGGAAAGCAAAGCAAAAACCAGCCCATAAGCTAGACCGGCCAGCGCTCCGTGCAGCCAGCCAAGATTTTTTGCCTTTCTGCCGGCTGCCAGTCCTCCCGCGAAGGCCCCCAGAATTGATGCCCCTTTGAGCAGCCAGGAAAAATAATATACACCCGACGAAGAAAACAGGACCCACAGCCCAAGGACCAGGCAGGCGGCCATTGTGGCGCCGATTGCCCAGACAAGCCCCAGGCAGACTACAGATAAATTAATCATTCTGGATTTGTCGCCTAAACGCCTGTTCCAGAACACAAATGAAAAACCCTTCATCCCGCTCCACCTCCTGTTAAGGACAACCTTTATTAATAATTATGCCGGCAGTTAACCGGATATTATCTTTTTAAGCCTGTCTTTTTCTAAGATTGCATGAAATCCAAACCAAAAAAATATTTATGAAAGGGGGTGAAAAAAATGATCAGGAGAATCCAGCCGGTTTTAATACTGGCCATTTTGTTCGTCATCAGCTGCGTTTTGGCGTTCGGTTCCTTGTTTTTTAAACATGAGCAGGAGCAGCAGGCGGAAAAGCCCGCGCGTCTAAGGGTCTTCGAAGACGGGCGATCTCTTTTGTATTTGCCGCAGTATATCGCTGTAAGGCAGGGATTCTTTAAGCAGGAGAATCTGGATGTTGAAATCACAACTGTTTCTGCCAGGGAAAGTTTGCTCTATTCGATTGCGGAAGGCCGCTGCGATTTAGCGGTTACCGGCCTGGAATACGCAATTTGCAAAAGGGCGGAAGGAAAAGGCGATCTGACAGCCTTTGCCTCCCTGGCCAATAAAGACATCTCTTTTTTAATCAGCCGCGAAAAAGCTGAAAATTTCGAGTGGCTTTCTTTAAAGTATAAAACTGTGGTGACCGGCTATCCGGGAGACAGAAAAACAGTGCTCTTTAAAGGCACTCTTGTTAAACACGGACTGGTTCCCAATCACCAGGTGACCCTGTATAACAGCATTCCGGAATCTTTTCAGATAGGGGCCTTCGAATCCGGCACAGGGGATTTTGCCCTGGCCGGAGAGCCCGAAGCGTCACGCCTGGAAGCACAGGAGGCAGGCAGGATTGTGGCTTCGCTGGGGGAGGAAACCGGAGAAATTCCTGCAGCAGTCTGCCTGGCGGACAAAAAGTATTTGAAAGACAATCATGATATCATGGTCAGGTACGTGCATGCGTTAAATAACGCACTGCTCTGGATGGATCAGCAAAGTGCATCCGGTATTGTCAAACTCGTCGGACAAGATTACCAGGATGTTGATCCCGGCATACTGGCCAAAGCGATTGACCGCTGCCGCAAACTGGGCGCCTGGCCGTCAAAAACGGTAATTGAAGCTTCCGATTACAATAATCTCCAGGATTTTTTGATTGAAGCCAGGGAAATACCGAAAGCGGTTCCCTATAAAAAAGCAGTGGTGAAAGTTTCTTAATAGACCAGCCGGTCGACAAACATGGCCATGAAGAGCAGGAAAAGATAGGGGCTGGAAAGCTTGTAGAGCAGCCAGGCCTTTTTATTCATGTAGCAGAAAAACAGATACAGGTTCCCTGCCAGGATGGCCAGGCCGCTGATCAAAGCGGTCCAGAAATAGATGGAACCAAAGCCGCCGTACGCATAGATGAGCATTGATACAGCTATCATCAGTATGACAGTGAGCAAAATATAGGTGAGGGTGGTTTTAATGCTGTACACCGCCGGGAGCATGGGAACCTTTACAAAGCGGTAATCATCCTTGAAATATATCGCCAGATTCCAGATATGATTGGGAATCCACAGGACAACCAGCACGGCGATCAGCAAAGACAGCGGATCAACTTTGCCCGTCACGCAGACCCAGCCGAACAGGGCCGGCAGGCCTCCGCTGAACCCGCCAAGAATGATGTTCCAGACTGTTTTTCTTTTCAGCCAGAGGCTGTACAGGCCGACATAACCGGCCATACCCAGGATGATGCAGATAAGAGCAGCCAGGTTGATGGAATAAGAGATGATCATAGCAGTCAGAAAGTGCGCCATCCCCCAGTAAAGGGATTTGATGGCGGGGGATATCCGGCCGTCAGGAATGGGCCTGCGCTTGGTGCGTTCCATCCCCGCGTCGAGATCCCTGTCCACGTAACAGCTTATCGCGTTAACCCCCGAACAAGCAAGCGTAATCGACGCTATCGCCTTCAGCCATAAAAGAGCAGGAAGGTGTATCCCCTTAGCGGCAATAAACATTGTTATTATAGAAGTAAAGACAAGCAAAAAGACCGACCTGGGCTTGGATACTTCTATGTAGTCCCTGAGCGACCTCGCAAGAATCAGCAGGCGGGGCTCCTTGCGCTTTATAGTCACTTCCATGAAAAGTTCCGCACCTACTTTTAAAATAACTGAATAGTTGCTGAATTATTATAACCTTTGTCGAATTAAATAACAAGCCTTGAGAATTGCCCTGACCCCGCTACCCTCAGAAATTAGTTCGGGCGGGCGTATTATGTTGCAGGGACCTAGAATTATTAACCAGGAGGAACAAGCATTATGGCGGAGAAATAGCAATTAAATCAGTTTGCTGCAAAATAGGTGATCCTGGTTTGAACATAATCAATAAAACTGCTTTCGGAGAAGAATATCTTGCTGCCGCTAAAGAAGGTGATCACGCGGCCCGGGAAGAGATCCTGGGAGCAAACAGGTTGTTTATCTATAAGGTCGCCTGCCGGTTTTGCCGCAAACAGCTTCAGTGGGGCCGGGATGACGAGCTCAGCGTTGCCCTGATTGCCTTCAATGATGCAATTGATAAATACCTGGCGGGAAAGAACGTCCCCTTCCCTGTATTTGCCAGGATGGTGATCAAACACCGCCTGATTGATTACTTCCGGAAAGAAAATAAATTAACAGCGGTAAGCTTTAATGAGGATTCCTGGCTTATCGAAGAAAAACGCCTGGCCCAGGATACGCTGGACGAGGAGACAATTACCCGGGAGCGCAGGGAAGAAATTAAAGATTACGAAGCGCTTTTAAAAAAATATGGCCTTGACCTGAAAGAATTGGCCCGTTCAACGCCGAAGCATAAACAGACCTGCCGCCAGTTTATCGGGGTAGCCTCCCGACTGGCTGAAAACGAAAAAATGTTTGCCTATTTCGTAGAAACGTCAAAACTGCCGCTCAAAGAACTCGAGTTGGCCTGCGGCATACCGCGCAAGACGCTGGAAAGGCACAGGAAATATATTGCCGCCATAAGCCTGGTTTTCGGTTATCCGGAGGAGTTCACCCACCTCCTCTCCTATCTGAAATTTTAAAGGGAGCTTAAGCCGCCTTGAACGGACAAAAGGGATTAATTTTAAAAAGTGAAAACGAAGACTGCCTTGTCCTGACTCCTGACGGCATGTTCAGGCATGTCCGCTCTTCCGGAAAGGCGCAGGTTGGAGAGGAAATTTCTCTTCCTTCCGGATCGGCCGGCTTTAAACGGGTTCTTTTTATAGCCGCAAGTATGTGCCTGCTCGCTTCCTGCTGCCTGTTTTACCAGGCAAACATTGCCCAGGCGGTCACCTTCGTTTCCCTGGACTTTAATCCGAGCCTGGAGATGGGCTTGAACCGTTTTAAAGAAATAGTCTGCGTCAAAGCGTTTGATAAGGAAGCCGAAAAAATACTGGAGAAGGTAAACGTAAAAGGCCAGCCGGTTGACCGGGCGGTTAAAACTATCTTAACCCAGGCCCGTACAGACGGATACCTCGTTTCATCGCCCAAAGAAACGCTCCTGGTGGCGGTTTCATCCGTAAAGGACGGGACTGCGCAAAAAGGCGCCGCCGAAGAAATAGCCGGAGCAGCCAACCAATACTTAAGCCAAAACAAGGTTCAAGCCACGGTCATAACTTCCGCCGCAAGCTCAAAAAGCCACCAGGAAGCCGGGGAAAAGAAAATCTCCCTAGGAAGGTATATTTTACTGGAAGCGGCAAAAAAAGAAGGGAAGAAAATCACCCTGCAGGAAATAAAAGAAGAAAAACTGGCGGATATTGAAGTAAAGCACGAGCTAAATCTGGAAAAGACCTTCTCAAAGCCAAACAGCAGCACAAAACAGGCTAAAAAAACAAAACAACAGTATCTGAATAAGAAAAAATCAGAGATCAACAAAAAGCCTGACTCTGACGCTAATCAGCAGGCAGAGCAAACGAGCAGGAATAAGACTGTTAATAAAAAAGTGTATTCAGCCCCGGCAAACAAAGGCGCTCTTCCCAAAAAACACGACCGGGAAGAAGATCAGAATGAATCATCAAGAGATCGAGAATCGAGATCAGAAGGAGTCATCAAGCAGGAGCGGGCTTAAGGACGGTTTTTCCCGCCCTATCTGGAAGGAATTAAGAACTGAAAGTTTAACTTCCCCAACGCTGCGCTTTTCGTTCAGGTAAAGTGTGGCCAGCGCTTCACCCCGGCTGACCGGATCGCCGATTTTTTTATGCAGAACAATTCCTGCCCCGTGGTCGATCTTGCTTTCGGGGTTCCTTCTCCCGGCCCCCAGCAGTACAGCCGCACGGCCGATGTTTTTTGTCTCGATCCCCCGCACAAAGCCTTCCCCGCCGGACAGGATTTTTTCCTGGCCGGAAGCGGCGGGAAGCTTTTCGGGATAATCAGCAATTTCAGGGTCGCCGCCTTGCGCCCGGATTAATTCTTTGAACTTTAATAAAGCGCTGCCGTCTTTTAAAAGTACGGAGAGCTTTTGTCCGGCTTCCTTTACCCCGGCAGCCTTGCCTGCCAAAACAATCATCCTGGCGCCAAGGGCAAGGCAGAGCTCTTCGAGATCCGGCGGCCCCTGGCCCTGCAGAGCCCAGATCGCCTCCCGCACTTCCAGCGAGTTGCCGACAGCATAGCCCAGAGGCTGGTTCATATCGGTAATCAGGGCAGTGGTAATCCGGCCGAGTTCGCGCCCTAGAGCAACCATCAGCCTGGCCAGTTTGTAGGTGTCTTCCTTTAAAGGCAGAAGCGCCCCGTTGCCGGCCTTTACATCAAGTATAATCGCATCCGCCCCGGCGGCTATTTTCTTGCTCATGATGCTGGAAGCGATCAGCGGGACAGATCCTTCCGTGGCTGTTGCGTTTCGCAAGGCGTAGATTTTCCGGTCGGCGGGAACAATGTCTGCCGACTGGGAAGAAACAGCCACGCCGATATCTTTGACCTGGCGGATAAAAGATTCCCTGTCAAGGGCAGTTTGAAAACCCGGAATTGCTTCCAGTTTGTCAATAGTCCCCCCGGTATACCCCAGGCCGCGCCCGGACAATTTTGCCACCGGCACGCCCGCCGCCGCAACAAGCGGCGCGAGCACAAGGGTAGTCTTGTCGCCAACCCCGCCGGTGCTGTGTTTATCCACTTTCAAACCGGGGATGCCCGAAAGGTCTATCCTCTCCCCGGATTCAGCCATCAGGCGGGTTAAAGCGGCAGTCTCACCAGAATTAAGCCCTTTAATGTAAACTGCCATTAAAAAAGCAGCCGCCTGGTAGTCGGGAATTTCGCCTTTTGTGTAACCGCGGACAAAATAGGCTATTTCTTCCGGCGAGATTTCCAGGCCGTCGCGTTTTTTTGCAATCAGGTCGTACATTTGCATTTGCCTTTCTTTCATTTGCCTTTCTTTTCTAGAAAATAATCTTGCATTAGGACGCTGTTATTCATAAGTGAGCGATTTTGCGGAGTGCCGCTGCAGGCACGAAGCATTTAGCGAACGTTGAATACGGCGGCCTAAACGAATTAATCATGATTGATATTCGCCTCTTAAAATCAGCCTCGCAAAGCTTCGGCCCGAAGGCATGCCAAACCCGAACATTTCCGCAACGGAAGCCGCAAGATCGGCAAAAGTTTCCCTCGTGCCCAGGTCAATCCCCGTCAGAACAGGGGCCCCGGCTGCCAGCAGGGGGACATACTCGCGTGTGTGATCGGTTCCCGGAGTTGTTGGGTCGCAACCGTGGTCAGCCGTGATGATCAGTACTTCGTCATCGCTCAGGCTGCTGATGATCTCCGGAAGCCGCCTGTCAAAAGCTTCAAGAGCGTCCGCGTATCCGCGGATGTCGTTGCGGTGCCCGTAGACCATGTCAAAATCCACCAGGTTTGTGAAGATCAGGCCCCGCTCGTTACCCTGCATCATCTTGATGGTCTGGTCAACCCCGTCCATGTTGCTTACCGTATGTACGGCCTTGGTGATGCCTTTTCCGGCAAAGATATCCTCGATCTTGCCGACCGCCAGAACGGCCAGGCCCTTTTCGATCAGCAGATCAAGCAGGGTTGGTCCGGTAGGGGACAGCGAGTAGTCATGGCGGCCCACAGTCCGGTGAAAACTTCCCGGCCGGCCGGCAAAAGGCCGCGCGATAACCCTGCCCACAGCATGTTCACCGCAAAGCAGTTCCCGGGCAATACCGCACATCCGGTATAACTCGGTCAGCGGGATAATCTCTTCGTGGGCGGCGATTTGGAAAACACTGTCCGCCGATGTATAGACTATCGGGTAACCTGTGCGCATGTGCTCCGGGCCCAGTTCCTCGATAATTACAGTTCCGGAAGCGGGTTTGTTGCCCAGTACCGGCCTGCCTATTTGCCCTTCAAAAGCGCTGATCACTTCGGAAGGAAATCCGTTTGGGTAAAGGGGAAAGGGCCTGTCCAGAACAAGCCCGGCAATTTCCCAGTGCCCAGTGGTAGTGTCTTTCCCCGGCGAGAGTTCGGCCATTTTGCCGTAAGCACCTGCAGGCTGCGCAGCCGGAGGGACCCCGGGAAGGTCGAGTATATTGCCAAGGCCGAGCCTGGCCATATTGGGCAGATACAGACCTCCTGTTTCTTCAGCGCAGTGAAAGAAAGTATTGCTTCCCTCGTCGCCGTACCTGTCAGCGTCAGGCAGGGCGCCCACACCGGCGCTGTCTAAAACAATCAGGGTCACCCTGCTTATTTTTTCTGCCATAGAATCTGCCTCCTAAAAGCCGGTTTGTTCCCGGCGCGCCCTGGGATGCACCCTGTCGTAAATCTCTTTTAACCTTGCCATGGTCACATGCGTATAAATCTGCGTAGTGCTTATATCCGCATGGCCGAGAAGTTCCTGTACCGATCTCAGATCCGCCCCGTTTTCCAGCAGGTGGGTGGCAAATGAATGGCGCAGGGTGTGCGGCGTGACTACCTTGTTTATATTGCCCTGCCTGGCATACTTCTTGATGATCTTCCATAAACCCTGCCTTGTCATTCTGCCTCCCCGCCCGTTAAGGAAAAAGGCTGAAGTCAGCTTCCCTTTGGCCAGTTTTGTCCTGCTGCCGGAAAGATATTCGGCAAGGCTTTGCTGGGCGGCGCTCCCGAAGGGAACCATTCTCTCGCGGGCGCCCTTTCCGAAACAGACAATAAAGCGGTGGGTTAAATTTACCCTGTCCAGGTCCAGACAGACCAGTTCCGAGACCCGGATCCCCGTGGCGTACAGAAGCTCGAGCATGGCCTTGTCCCTTACGCCGGCAGGCTTATGGACAGACGGCTGGACGAGCAGTGTATCCACTTCGGCGTTGGTCAGGAAACGGGGCAGCCGCTGGGGGGCGCCGGTGGATTCAAGGTTTGCCGTCGGATCGGTCAAGAGCAGGTTTTCGGTTAACAGGAAACGGTAAAACCTTCTCAGTGCAGAAAGCCGGCGCGAAATGGTAGCAGACGCCAGGCCCATTTTTTTTTGCCCCAGAAGGTAATGCATCACCGCCTGGCGGTTATTTTCTCCCAGCGGGTCGTAGACCTTCTTTTTGCAGAACAGATCAAAAAGCTGCAGATCGAAGCGGTAAGAAACCAGCGTATTCTCTGACAGGCCTCTTTCGATTAAAAGATAGTTAAGAAAATTTTCGATCAAAAATTCCAAGTTGCGTCACCCGTTAAATTTTAACCAATTCGTAATTTCTCGTTCCCAGCCCAATCCGTTCTGCGTAATCCAGCTGGTACTGCCAGTTAATCCCCGGGTAAATGGCGCGAAACTTATCCCGGACATCTTCCTTTCCGCTGAGCGCCGAACCGGGCAGAGCTTTCTCCTGGTTGACCAGATCAACACAGGCCGTGTCCAGGGCCACCGGATCTGTTGAAGCAAGGATGCCGATATCCCTGACTATTGACGCATCCGTCCAGCTTGTACAATCGCAGTCCGGGGTAACGTTGATCACGAAGTTGATGAACCCGGCTTTGCCCTGCTTGTTTTTCAAAGCCCCGGCAGCGTATTCGACGATCTTTTCCTGGATCACACTGGGTTCTGTTTTCCAGTTGACGTCAATCGCCCGCGACCGGCAGGTTATGGTGCATTCCCCGCAGCCTATACATTTCTTTTTGTCTATAACCGCCGTTTTTTTATTTTCTTTCGAATCTTCCAGAGTAATTGCCTGTCCCGGACACCAGGAAGCGCATTGGCCGCAGCCGGTGCACCTTTCGCTTCTGATCAGCGGTAAAATATCGGAGTGCATGGCTAGTTTTCCGGCCCTGGAACCGCAGCCCATCCCTAAATTTTTCAAAACGCCGCCAAAACCGCACAGCATATGTCCTTTGAAATGGCTGAGCATGAGCAGAACGTCAGCACGGCAGACAGCCGAACCGATCCTCACATCTTTATAGTATTTCAGATTGACCGGCACGCTGATGCAATCCTTGCCGTCCAGTCCGTCGGCAATAATCAAAGGAGCGGCTGTTACCGCGTAAGCGAATCCATTTTCGATTGCAGTCTGCAGGTGATCTATGGAATTTGTCCTGCTGCCTGCGTAAAGTGTGTTTGTATCGGTAAGAAAGGGTTTCCCGCCCAGTCTTTTAACCTGATCGACAATACTGCGGACAAAGAGCGGATTGAGGTAACCCGTGTTGCCTTTCTCCCCGAAGTGAAGCTTTACAGCCACCAGATCCTTTTTCGAAATTAACCCCTCAAAACCTGCCTGCTTAAACAGCTTGGCAAGCTTATCAAAAAGGTTTTCACCGTGCCTGGCCCTTAAATCAGTGAAGTAAACCGGAACCATTTCTTATTATCCTCCCGGTCTTTTTAATTTAAATAGCTATTTCTACAAATAGATAAGTTTTCCTTTAATTAAAGGCCGGTTAGAGTATATTCTGTTACAAAACAGGCGTTTCAATCAATCCAGCGCTGACTCCGGTCAGCCAGGGCGTAAAGTAAATCTCGACAAGGGCGGCGCAAATGGCCACAGCCAGAACAACCGCCATGATCATTGTATAACCGGCCAGGCAACTGAGCAGTTTGATCCGGAAATTTGTATACCGCCGCAGTGAAAGCAGGGCAAAGGACAAAGCGGCTGTCCCGCCGAAGAGAAGGGCGGGCAGGTAAAGCAGATTCTGGGGAAGAATGGAAACAGCAGCTAAAAGAAGGCCATTTACAGCCATGCTCTGGGTTAGAAAAGAGATCACAAAACCGAGAATAAAACCGCGTACAAAGATCAGAGCCAGGATAAAAGGGATTCCGACGAAGGAGAGACCTAAAATATACAGAAGGATTATGACAAGGATGTCTGCAAAGATTTTGCCGTCTGCAGCGCCGGCCGGGTTGGCTGACAGCTGATCGGCCTGAGCGACATATGTCTGAACATGTTTACTGAGTTCCTCAAACTGCCCTACGGAAAGGTGGTTGACGCTAAAAGCCCCGAACGCCGCGCCAACCAGGAAGACTGCCAGCACCAGCAGGTATTGCGGCCAGTTCTGCCTCCAGCAGTTCCTCCAGAAGACCGCCCAGGCGTTCCACATTCTTGTTCCCTCCCCAAAAACATGTCCACTGACACTTTATTGCGGAGGAAACATTTTTATAACTCCCTTTAAAAATATTGATTATTAGTATTTAAGTAAAACCGTCCAAGGGGCACGTCATTGTCAACAGCGAACGACTTGTACAAATATTTAACTGCCCTTCTGCCTGGCCGGCTCTGTAAGCTAAAATCTTATTAATTCTTGTTGCGAAACCCTATTAAATGATGTGCGAACGCCGTGCTTATCGAGTTTACTGAATTGTTACTATTAATTACGAATCCGGGCGGGGTTACTGCCGCAGGCAGGGCACCGGGGGCTTCTTTTAATCGGCAGGCTATACAATTCCATAGCCATGGCGTTATAGACCAGAAGCCTGCCGGCCAGCAAATCCCCCTGGCCGAGTATATACTTTAAAACCTGCGTGGTCTGAATCAGTCCGACAACCCCGGGCAGAACACCGATAACCGGCGCGGGTTTGGCTATGTTTCGCGGTTCTTCGGGGTAAAGGCAGCGGTAACAGGGCCCTTCGCCGGGCAGAATTGTCATTACCTGTCCTTCCATACCTGTAACCGCGGCGTAAAACATAGGTTTTCTTGTTCTTAAGCAAGCCTCGTTCAGGATAAACCGGGTTGAAAAGTTATCTGTGCAGTCTACAACCAGTTCGCTCTCGCCGATCAATTCCACTGCATTTTCACGAGTCAGCCTTTCGCAGTTAATTATCAGTTCAACCGACGGGTTTAAAGACGATATTGTCATCCTTGCCGATTCGGCTTTATACATTCCGATCCTGTCTGAATTATGCAGGATCTGACGGTTTAAGTTGCTTATACTCAGCTGATCGTCGTCCACGACAGTCATTTTTCCAACGCCGGCTGCAGCCAAATAATAAGCGGCCGGGGAGCCGAGTCCGCCGGCGCCCACGACCATAATCCTGGCCGCTTTAATTCTTGTCTGCCCTTCCAAACCCACTTCGGGTAAAAGAATCTGTCTTTTATATCTTTGTATTTCTTCTTCGCTTAAGTCCGGTACGTTTTCCGGCATACTTTTTCCCCCTGGCGCTATTGTTCAATACCCCTGAAGGTCAGCTCCGGATACTTAAACATTTCTCTGAACTTTCGACGGGCGCCTTCCCTGACCTGCTCGGCTTGAAACTCACTCAAGTTATGCGAGGCGATCCACTTTTCGAGAAGCATTCCGCCGGGCGACCATTTCTCCACGGTTTCCCTTTCATAGACCCATGCTTTGATGTATACGCCGTGCTCTTTTAAGATCGCCCAGACATCATTCTTCTGCCTGTCGTCACAGTAAACGCAAAGCACGCACTCTGTAAGGCCCAGATCTGTAACAGGCGAGCGGTCATACTTGATGCATGGTATTACCTTCTGTTCCACATAAGTGTCCAGCGCCCTTGCAATGGCATCAATCTCTTTCGGGCTTCCGAAAGAAACAAATTTACCCCAGTGTTCCAGGTATTCCTTGTTGGTCAGCGCTTTACCCTGGTAATTTATATAATTGTACCTTCCGTTTATATGATCTGTAGGGAAAACAAAAATAAAATGGGAATCAGGCTTATTAATAATCATCAAATACCACTCTCCAGAAATTATTTTTAATGATGTTTTTTATCCCGCAGCCGCCGCGGGTATAATGGCCATTTCATCACCGTTATTCAATTTTGTTTCGATCCCCTGAAGATAGGCAATGTTCTCCCCGTTGACGTAAACGTTAAAGCTGTCCAGCGGTTTTCCCTGCGCATCGCAGAGTTTTTCTTTGAAGCCAGGGAAGAGAGCGTCCAGTTTCTGCAGACAATCTGACACGCTTTCGGCTTCACATTCAACCGTTTTGTTGTTCTGAGTAAAACTCCCCATTGAAGCGGGAAATATAATGATGCTCACTTTCCATACCTTCTTTCCTAAATATTTGCCGAACTTAAAACTTTACTGCTCAATCCCTCTGAATTAAGTTGGCCTATTTTGAAATGTTGAAACATTTGCACTATTTATGTTCTTAAGTCAAATTATATCTCTTGTCATTCCAAGTAGCAAGTTATAAATATAGCCCGCGGCAAGTACATCCTCCATCGAATTGCCGCTGGAAGCTATTACGGCTATGTCAGCTTTAAACTCCAGGGCTGCTTTTAAGACCCGATCGGCCGCAGCTGCGGCAGGAAAGATTCCCTTTTTTCTGGCTGTGCGGGCAATTGTACCCGTTAAAACTGCCGGCGCGCCCGCTGCAACAGCGGCATCAAAGGCCACCCCGCCGCTGCTGGTTGCGGCTACAACCACGCGCCCCTTGATCCCGGCCAGTTTTACCGTTTCTGCTCCCAGGTTGGGCAGCACTGATTCTACTGCGGCTCCGCTTTCCCTGATGCCCCGCAGCACCTTTTGAATGCCGGATATCCTGTCGGCGTCAGAGCCCACACGCGGTTCCGCAACCACAACCACTCCCGTATCTGACGCACAGGCCAGTCTGCCCGCTTCGAGGCCGATTCCGGCAGGATTTAAAGGTACGGGCGCGCGTGCCGCGTCAGGAGCAGCGCCGAAAACAGCCAGCGCCCCCTCGTCAAGCATTGCCTCCATCGTTGTGGACATATCAATTACATCCACTATAACAACAACCTGTCCCAAACCGGCTGCCCTTGCGGAGCCGCTTGCATCCGACGCGACGGTTATAATCATAGGCTGGCGTCCCCTGAATTATTTAATAAGGAAACCGCATATATTCCGGCAGCCCCGGCGGTAAGGAAAAACTCCGGGTCCTGCTCCTGATTCCGCCCCATAGTGCTCACTGCCAGGCCGGAATTTGCAATGGCCTGCATTGTCATGGAAGCGTCTAAAAAAACCACACTGTGCATATCCTGAATGCCGCTCTCAACTAACTGCCTGGTTATAAACGCTTTCTTTTCTTCTTCAATCTGTGCAAATGGAACAACACACGGGACAAGCGCAACTTTTCCCAGCGCGGTTTGAGTATGGTGGCTCAAGCCTTTGTGCCTTTCCCGCTGGTCCGCAAAACTGACCCGCGGCACAGCCACGGCACGGCCGCCCAGAACTCCCACTGCATTAGCCAGTTCCCCCTGCTCAAGGCCGGTATGGCCGAACTCGGAGTCAGTCCCTACTATGCCGGGCCCCATTGAAGCAATGATTATGCCCGCTCCTGCCGCTCCCTTTGCCGCCAGCAGGCCGCTGTATATATTTACAGCCTCGATATCTCCCCCGAAGGCATGCCCGCAGGTAACAGTAGAGGAAAGCAGCCCTTTTTCTTTAAGATCAGCCACCTGGCGGCTAAAGGCAATAGGCAGGGACGCTCCGTCAGTCATCACATAGGCAAGCTTCGCTCTGTCCCCGCAGAGCCTGGCAATAACCGCCGCTACCGGTCCGACCATGCTGTGCAAAGAGCAGATAATTACAGGAGTTCCGGCAAGTGACGGCGTTTTTCTGAAAAGATAATTCAGGGGGTGTTCTTTTTCCTCTATTGATAAGACCTTTACCTGGGCGGGCGTGTAACGGACTTTCATAATATGACCCGCTTCGGCGGCGTCTTTTTTGGCGCAGCCGGAAACGGCCATTACAAAGTGGGTTCCGCCCGTACCCAGTCCCTTAGAAACCGCCGTTGTGTTTAAAACAACCTGATCTCCGGGTTGAACCGGCCCGGTCAGTTCCTGATAGTTGACTGCCCGCTCTAGCTTTCCTTCGACTTCAACTGTCAATTCACAAATTCCCGGCCTTACCCGCAGAATGTTTTTAACTATGCCCGAACGTATCCGGATCACCGGTCGCAACGCCCCAATCGGTCAAGGTAATCAAGCAAACGGTTGCCTGAAATTATTTTTGTTACTGAATACTTCTCAGATAAAAGGTGAAATACCGCCAGCACAAGCAAATAAATCAGCAGGACGGGTTTGTCCAGCACCCACATGGCGGTTATTCCCAGTACCGCTCCCAGTGAATTTGAACCTGAATCCCCCAACATTGCCCTTGCCTTAAGATCGGTCTTTAGATAGGCAAGCAGTCCGCCAAGCAGGGCAATTAAAAAAAACAGGTTTTCCTGCTTCCAGCCCAGTATAAGAAGAAAAACAGCGATCAGGATGAATCCCTTGCCAGCCCTGCCCGGTCTTAAATCTAAAAGATTGATCATGTTGGCGGACATCGCAATAACCAGGGCGTAGACAAATACCCACCATGAGAAATCAAACACCAAAGCCGCCAGCAGCGAAACGAAAAAGCCCCCTAAAGCTTTTAAAGCGCCGGTAGTAAGTTCTTTTTTAAAAAGCAGGACCTTAAAATGCCCCGCCAGGCCGCCCACCTCCCTTGAACCCCAGACATCGTCAATAAAGCCAAGAAAGGCAAAGGAAGCCACCATGACAAAAAAGACCAACGTGTCCCTGGTGTTATTATAAAAACAAAGATACATAAAAGCAACGAAGGGGCTGATCATAAAAAAAATTAATCCCGCAGCGGCGGGAATGCAATCACCTGAATAGTTTGGCTTCAAAAATCCTGCTTGGCAAATCGTTTTCAGTAGGACTGGCAATATTAAACAGGTAATTACAGCGCCGGTTAAAAATGAAGACAAATATGCCCAATATAAGGAATCCGTCAACATCCGGCGCCTCTTTTTCGCCGGCTGATGCCTGTCAGTACCAGGGCAACATGCCAGAACTGCTTTCCGCGGTGGATAAAGCCTTTCCAGTTCCGGCCTGTTTCTTTATGACGCATGTTTACAGGAACTTCGAGAATCCTGAAACCTTGTTTTGCCGCAGTGATCGTCATGCTGACTTCAACACCAAATCCCGTCGCAAAGGGCGCTGTTTTCTCCGCCACACGCCGGGTCATTGCACGCTGCCCGGACAGCGGAGATTCCATTACCAACCCGGTATGACGCCTGATGCCTTCTCCAGCCAGCCGCTTTACCAAACCAAAACCGCCTTTGCGCTTGCTTTTTGGAAAACGGGCAATGGTCATATCGGCGGCGCCGCTTATTACAGGGTCAACCAAACGTTTTACCTCGGCTGCGCTTGGACCAAGGTCAGCGTCTAAAAAAACGATGATTTCCGCCGTCAGCTCCTTTACCCCGCGGTTTAAAGCCTCGCCTTTGCCTGAGTTGACAGGCAAAGACACAACCCTGGCCCCGGCCAGGCGGGCTTTTATTGCTGTGTCATCGGTCGAGCCATCGTCTACCACCAGGACTCCGTCAATTTCAGGCACATTAAGAATTGCGCTGACAGTTTCCGAAATCCTTTCTTCCTCATTGTAAGCCGGGATTAAAACCTCAACTTTTTTACCTGACGGCATCCTTTACTCCAAGCTCAACGCCGGAACTAACTTTTGCGCAGTCGGCTTTATTCCATAATGACCCGCCTGGCCGGCTATAGCCATGACGAGAGCAGCCTGTCCGGAAACGGTATCAATATTATCCACGGTGCTGATTCTCTTTTTTTGATATTCTTTCATATATGAATATGAAGTTATAGTTTCCTCAACCCCGTAAACCGGTATCTGCCTGGCCAGCAGCAGATCGATCATGGGGAGATCGACCGAACTGATTTTAACAATCTCGTGCTCCTGGCTGCCACCGGCAATAACAACTCCCATTAATGGTTTTCCGTACTCTCCGGATACTTTTATTAATCCTGCTTCTACAAGAGAATTAATCTGGCCGGAATTATCTTCGCCAAGCAGCCCCCGGACGATTTCACCGGCCAGGTGAGCGGCCAGCTGGTTTTCATTTACATTCTCCCAGCCCTTTTGCCCTTTAAGCAGTTCTTTATTGGCCGGTTCGTTCAGATCCCCGATTAAAGTGGTCACTGACGACACCTCTGCGCCGGAGAGCTGGATGGCTTCGATTATGTTGTTTGAAAAACTGTAGTTGTTGGTTTCAACAACGGCCAACTGGTATCCCTGAAGGCGTCCTTTGACCAGAAGAGGCAGAACTTGTTTCTCAAAATCTCCCTGAGCTTTGTAATTTAACTTGAGCGAGGATAATTCTTTTTCTACTGTCTCATTTTTTTGTCGCAGCTGTTCTATTTGAACCTCAAGCCGGTCAGTAAGTTCCTTCTGCCTGTTGACCAGGATATCGCTTTTCAAGAAGATCCCGCCAACCAGTATTCCCAGCCCCAGGGCTAAAAAAACCGCAACCAGGGAAGCAATATGATATCTGAGATCAATAATCATCGCTAAATCCCCAGGAGCAGCTTAAACTGCAGATAAACAAGGCGCAGCAACTCTCTTGTAACGGGCGAGATGAATACGATCACACCCAAAGGCAGCAAAGCGGCCAAAATTATTTGCGCAAGGTAACGGGCCTTTATCCTTCCCCTGTATAATTTGCTGACTCCCTTTGCATCAACTAAAATTGAGCCTATCTTCATCCTGACCAGAAGTGTGCTCGCCATGCCGTGACGGCCTTTTTCCAAAAATTCTTCAACACTGGAATGCGTCCCTACCGCTACGATAAGCTCAGCCTTTTGCTCGTAAGCTAAAAGCATGGCTATATCCTCGCTCGTTCCCGGAATAGCAAAAGTCCTGGCCGGCAAACCAAGGTTTTTGATTCTTTCCAGGCCGGGCGCCCGCCCGTCGGGATAGGCATGCACGATCAGCTCCGCCCCGGAAAAGAGGGTATCGTTGCTGACGCTGTCCATATCCCCGATAATAAGATCGGGTTTATAGCCAAACTCCCAGAGCGCGTCCGCCCCCCCGTCCACACCCACCAGGACGGGTTTAACCTCATGGATATATGACCTGACAGCCTCCAGGTCTTCTTTATAATTTTTCCCGCGCACTACCACTAAAACGTGCTTACCCTTTAAAACAGTGTTTAACGTGGGAATACTATACTCACCAGCAACAAGTCCCAACTCGTTTTGGGCGTGCTCGATCGTATTTTTCACAAAATTGGAAAATACTTTATTCGTGTTCAGATTGGCCTGGGCCATTTTCTCACGGATATCTTCGATTTCCAGAAAATTGCCGCTGCCTACACATTTTCCGTCAGCATATACGTCATTGTCAATTATTTCAATGACCTGGCCTTCCTCAACCAGCCCCATAATCTCCTCGCCGACTGCGTCCAGAAGTGAAATACCCGACTGGACAAGCAAAAGCGGTCCGGGATTCGGGTAATAACCAGTTATTGAGGAGGCAGCGTTGATAACAGCCTTTGGCCGCGCATCTACTAAAGATTGCGCAGCCAAATTATCCAGGTCACTATGATTAATTATCGCAATTTCACCGGACATCAGGCGCTTGACCAGGTCTTTTGTCCGTCGGTCGACTCTGGCTGTACCCTTAATATACATTGCAACACCCCGGAAATTATGCCAGGCGCTAACTTGCTTTGGATTCAATCCTCAACTTGTCGGCTATCATGGCGATAAATTCAGAATTGGTCGGTTTACCCCTTTCCAGGTTAATAGTGTATCCAAAAAACTTGGTCATCATTTCTACATTTCCGCGATCCCAGGAAAGTTCTATCGCATGGCGGATAGCCCTTTCAACCCTGCTGGGAGTTGTCTGATATTTTTGCGCGATCATGGGGTATAATTCCTTTGTAATTGCGCCAAGCAAATTAATTTCGTTAATTACCATTAAAATGGCATCCCTTAAATAGTGATATCCTTTTATATGCGCAGGAACACCCATTTCATGAATAATATTTGTCACGGCGATATCAAGATTTCTCGGTTTGACCGTGGAGATATACTGCGACAAATTTAGCCCGCCGGCTAACTGGCGAATACGTGTGGCCAGAACTAAAAAGTCAAAAGGTTTAAGGAGGTAATAATCTGCTCCAAGTTCCATAGCCCGCTGGGTAAATGCCTCCTGACCAAATGCGGTAAGGATGATTACCTTCGGTTTTGTATTCGAAGACCCGCCTGCGGCCAGCTTTTCCAATACCCCAATTCCATCCAGGTGAGGCATTATTACATCCAAAACAACTACATCCGGGCTTTGCTCCTCAATCTGATGCAGTGTCTCAAGCCCGTTGTATGCTATTCCAGTAAGGATAAAATCTTCTTGCTGATTCATATAACTTTTTAATAGCTCGCAAAATTCCTTGTTGTCATCAGCGATAAGTACTTTTACTTTCTTACTACTCATACTTTTTAGGCGGCCTCCTTTTCTTTTTTTCCCCCCAGGTATTTATATCCAATTGATTCGACGGCGAACTTTAAAACTCCTGCAGGGTTTTAAAATGTACTTTTATATTACAATATCTCTCATTTTAGGTCAGGCCGCCTTCTGAAAATCGCCGTTTGAAAGGAAAAAGCCGGCTTCACGGATCATCCACTCAGCCGGCACACCAAAACCCCGCTTGGGATCGTTGATAAAAACATGAGTCACAGCGCCTACAAATTTTCCGTTTTGGATTATCGGGCTTCCGCTCATACCCTGGATAATGCCGCCCGTTTTGCTGATTAGTTTTTGGTCGGTAACCCTGATGACAAGTCCCTTTCCGCCTGCCCTGTTGCGCAGAATGATTTTCTGTATTTCGATCTCAAAACATTCTATATTATCCCCTTTAAGCACTGTTAAAATTTGCGCCGGACCTTCCTTTATTTCGTAACACATAGCCACAGGCAGAGGATCCTTACAGAAGAACTTGACCGGTGGTTTCCGGAACTTTCCGAAGATACCGACGCCGGTATTTTTAGTTATCTCCCCGAGCAGTTCGGCCCTGCCCCTGTAATAGCCCACTTTTTCTCCGGGTTTGCCTGCTTTCCCCGGATAGATCCCCTGGACTACGGCATTTGTTATCTGCCCTTCGGCAAGATTTATCTTTCTGCTTGTGTCCGCATCCGTAACCATATGTCCCAGCGCTCCGTATTTCTTTGTCTTTGTGTCATAAAAGGTAAGCGTACCCAGGCCGGCGGTACTGTTGCGGACAAACAATCCTATCCGGTACCTGCCCGTTTCCCGGCAGTAAAGCGGGGAAACAGAGATCTGCATGGTTCGTATTCCCCGTTTTACTTCAAGGTTGATCGGAATTTTTTTATTTCCCAGAGCATCAATCTCATCCTGTAAAAGCTTGTCGTTGCTTACTTCCCTGCCGTTTATTTTAACTATTACATCACCCGGTAAAATACCTGCTTTTGCGGCGGGGTTATATTTGAAGCCCAGGGAATCCCCAATGGGCGTGTAACTTACTACCATAACTCCTTCAGAGCGCAGGAAGATTCCTATTGAATGCCCCCCGACCATTACTTTCACCGGATCCACCACGTTGACGGAAACCTGCCGGAAGGGTATCACCCCGAGCAGTTTAATCTTCATCTTTACGGGACCAGTTTTTTCAGCTATTGGTATACCGCTTTGTGAAAGCAACTTTTCGTTGTTTTCACTGCTGTAGACCTGCATAGCCAGGTTGCTGCGGCTGTATTTATATCCGGTCAACTGGGGCAGCAAAGGATCCCCGACATTGATATTCTGTTTTACCGGAAGCGTGGCCAAATCTTTGACGGCTGCGTAAAGAAGCAATACGACCAAAAGCATGAGAACGTTTTTGAGAAAATTTGGTTTCAGGCAACACCCCTCCTTTATTTATTCTTTTTGGCAGCAATTGCAATAATAGCTTTAATATATAGAGAAATACATTAAAACAACTAAATTATTTGCGCATTCTTAAGTTATCCTTTATAAATAGCTTATATTCTGCCTAAATGTGCCGTATTTTACAGCTACATCGTTATTTTCACTGCATTTGTTTCGACTTAATAAAATAAAACCCCCTTAAAAACAAAAAATCCCGTTTTAACGGGAGTAATTATTTGGCAACTTAGGGTCAGGCTTGACTTATTTAAATAATTGACTTATTAAAATTTTTTATTCGGTTATAAGCGGCGAATATGAGCACGTAAGCAGTTGGCCTCTCTGATGCAAATTATTTTTCAGGATAGTTAGCAAACTTTTTTTTATGCAAAGGAATTATCAAAGGAATTATTATTCCGGATACCTTGACTTGGAAAGTGCGGCGGGATCGTGGGCAGCCAAGACGCGGGTTTTTTCTGCCTTGACTATACTGGAAATTAAAGCGAGGTTTTTCCAGGTCGCCTGGTAATCCATGAAATGTCCCGTCATTGTATAGGGCGTGTGCCTGGCGGGGTTTCCCGTCAGATTATCCTGGATCATTACAGCATCACCGCAAATGACATAAGGGCCGTTTTCAGTTTCTACAACGACAGACATGCTGCCAGGAGTATGGCCGGGCGTTGGAACCATGGTAACCCGGTCAACAATTTTTTGCAAAACCAGGTCAATCGTCCTCATCCGTTGAATGGCTTTTGTAAACCAGGGTGTCAGGCCGATGTTCCAATGCTCGTAATAAAAATAATGCGGCGGCAGGGGCATCAGCGCATAGGCAAGTTCCTCTTTCGCCACATAGATTTCAGCGTTTTTATACTTATCCAGGTGATAGGCGTGGTCCCAGTGGAGGTGTGTGAGCAGGATGAGATCTATTTCCTCCGGCTTAACGCCTATTCTCTCCAAAGCGGCCATGGACTGTCCCGGTGTTACACGGCAGTTCGTTTCGGCATGCCACCTGTCGGCGTGTTCCTGATCCGACACGCCTGAATCCACCAGGATCTTCTTTTCGGCTCCTGCAATATAATAACAGAGCAGCTTGGCCTTCCAGGGAACGCCCATTCCCTTTTTTTCCATGGACATGCTTTGATCAACAACAGCGTCCCCGAGATCTAACGGGTAAATGGTCAGACCGCTCATTTTTTATCGACCGGCGTTTCCGTAGTTCCGATGATCCCGCTTTCTTCCAGTGCCCGCATTTTGTCATCCGTTATACCCAGCATACTAAAGAGGACTTCCCTGGTATGCTGGCCCAGAACAGGGGCCGGCTTCTCAATACGGCAAGGTGTTTTAGAAAATTTGATCGGAAAACCGGCCGTAAGGAATTTTCCGGCAACCGGGTGGTCAACTTCCAAAACCATATCCTGCCCCCACATATAGGGATGTTCAATTATTTCTTTGACTGTATTGACGCGGCCGCAGGGGATCCCTTTTTTTTCAAACAGCCTTACCCAGTAAACACTTGTATTTGCAATAAAAATATTCCCGAGTATCTCATCCATCTCATATTTATTCTTGACGCGCAGCATGTTTGTGGTAAAACGCGGGTCGCTGATTAAGTCTTCCCTCCCCAGGCATTTGCACAACAAGGAAAAAAGCTTGTCGTTTCCCGCAGCCATAACAATGACAGAATCAGCTGTTTTATAAGAAGAAAAGGGAGCCAGCGAATGATGTTTGTTGCCAATCCTCAAGGGAATTTCACCCGTAACTTTATATTGGCTGAGGTAGTTCCCCATAAAAGCCACCATGCAGTCAAGCATGGCCACATCAACCTGTTGGCCGCCCTGGCCTTTTTCCCGGCCAAAAAGGGCCGCGACCACACCGATAGCCGTATAAAGACCTGCGCCAATATCACCAATGGAGATTCCAGCACGCAGAGGCTCTCCTCCCTCATGACCCGTCAGGCTCATTACGCCTCCAACCGCCTGTACAATAATATCATAGGCCGCTCTTTCCCTGAAAGGGCCTGTGCTCCCAAACCCCGAAAGGGATGCATGTATTATATTGGGATTGACTTCAGACATATTATCAAGACCGATATCGAGTTTTTCCATAATCCCGGTGCGGAAGTTTTCAACTACTACATCGCTGTGCTTGACCATTTCAAGAAAAATCTTCCTGCCCTGTTCATTCTTCAAATCAAGGGCGATGCTTTTCTTTTGGTTGTTATAGCTCATGAAATAGGCGCTTTCACCGTGTACATGAGGTATAAAGGCACGGCTGTCGTCACCCCTGCCCGGTCTTTCTATTTTAATAACCTCTGCTCCCAGGTTGGCCAGAATGGCTGTACAAAAAGGTCCTGCCAGAATACGTGTTAAGTCAAGTACGCGAACGCCATCCAGTGGTTTGGCCGCCAAACACAATCCCCTCCACTTTTGTCAATTAAAAAAAGATTTTCTAATTTTCTAATTAATAAGATAAACAAATAACTGATTTTCATTATATAGGATAACATAACGATTCACTCCGGTCAAGAATACGGGGAGAAAATCAGATAGCAATAAATTAAAATCAAATATTGTCTTTCCAGATTCATCAAAAAACGAAGAAGTGTCAATAAGTTACTGTCCAGAGGTTATGATCAATGTTGAGTGAGGTTCAATAAATCTCTCTTTGATTTTTGCGAACAGATCCGCCTCTTGTTTTTTCCACGTTGAAATGACCGACATTATTTTCACAAAGTCGGA
>JBAZGB010000045.1:0-22490 GCA_041653135.1 Eubacteriales bacterium
TCCTTACCTGGGATAATGATGTCCAGGTTTATGTTGTAACTGTTCCCGCACTGCCTGGCTGTCTCACCCAGGGGAGAGACAGGAAGGAAGCATTGGAGCGGGTTCAAGAAGCTATAACGGGCCATATTGAAGCCCTAAAGCTGATAGGACAGACTGTCCCTCAGGGAGACGTTGAGTTTGCTGAGGTGCAGGTCAGCGTTTTATGACCAGGATGCCCAGGGTCACCGGTAAGAAGGTCGTTGGAAACTCTTGAAGAACTTTACCCGGTTTTAACCGGGTATTTGCTTTTTACTCTTTAAATTTAAAATTTCGCATATCCTCAATCTATGCAGCTTTTTTAACCTTCCCTGTTACTGTAGTAAATATCACCATATTACCATAACTCATATCCATGCTTTCCCAGTTGTCATCAGCATGCAATATATCCCACTAATTCAACTGTTCATGTATCCGGTAATAAATCCACTAAGCCACGGTGGCGGCATTAAGCAGCCAATTGGCTATTATACTGCCATCCTCTTTATAACTTATTTCCGCTGCCTGTTCCTTTCTCAACTTCCCTTCCTGAAGAAGTTTTTTCAGTTTCTCAACAGGTGCTTTGGCAAGATAGGCGATGTATGTGCGGAACAACGCTGCATAGTCGCTGTTTTTTTTGTTGTCTTTACTGAACTTCTCAGACATGCCAATGCAATAATGCAGTTAATGGGCAGTAATGCAGTCAAGATTTTGTCAATAAGCTAATCTTAGTGCAAACTCATTTTCCTGGCACGATTCTTGCTACATAATATAGATGATATGTCAGATCAAACGATTGCGGCATTAGACCTGCAGGTCTCGTATCTAAGCAAAGGCTCAGTTTTAAACAATTGACGCAAAGGCAGGTGATCCGGCCAATAAGAAAGAGGCTGTTGACATAAAGGCAACTATGGCGCCATATATTCCTATTTTACACTTATGGGAGAGTTTCCAAAGCGCCACATAATCAGGTTTTCCCGGGAAGAGAAAAAGCAAGCTTGAATATTTATTAAGGGAAAAGGAATAGAAGAGGTGTAAAATTTATGTACTTATTTGCCATTGCTATATTTTTACTGACTTACGCGGTTATCGTATCAGAAAAAGTTCACCGTACCATCGCAGCTTTAATTGGCGCCGGTTTGCTTGCGCTGTCCGGCGTCCTTAGTGTTGAAGACGCCATCCATTATATCGACTGGAACACCCTCGGCCTGTTAATCGGGATGATGATCATCGTAGGAATCACACGCAACACAGGTGTTTTTGAATATATGGCTGTCAAAGCCGCCAAGTCGGTGCAGGGCAATCCCATCAAGATTATGATGTCCATGGCCGCGGTTACTGCTGTTACCTCTGCTTTTTTAGACAATGTAACCACGGTATTGTTAATTGTACCGGTAACTTTCGCGATTACCAAACAGTTAAAAGTTAAACCCGTTCCGTTTCTGATTGCCGAAATTATTGCCTCAAATGTCGGCGGCACGGCCACGTTGATCGGTGATCCACCCAATATTATGATCGGCAGTTCAACCGGCCTCGGATTCATGGATTTTGCGGTTAACTTAGCGCCTGTAATTATAATCGTCCATATCGTTACTATTGTCATATTGACCCTGATTTACAGAAAACACCTGACAACTACGCCGGAACTGCAAAAGGGCATAATGACAATGGATGAGAAACAGGAATTAAAAGATATTCCCTTGCTGAGGCAGTGCCTGATCGTGCTTGCTTTAACCATTATAGGATTTATCATTCACCAGTACATCCACATGGAATCCTCTGTTATTGCTCTAAGCGGCGCCTCTCTGCTTTTACTGTTGTCCTGCCGGGAAGACCCCGAGCAAGCCCTGCATGCTGTGGAATGGCCGGTGATATTTTTCTTTACCGGTTTATTCTTAGTTGTCGGCGGAATTGAGAAGGTAGGCGTTATTGAAGCTATAGCCCGATTCACTATTAGTATAACCCATGGACTGATGGCGCCTGCTGCTATGCTTATACTTTGGATTTCAGCCATCGCCTCGGCTTTTATTGACAACATTCCGTTTGTCGCCACCATGATTCCGCTGATTAAAGATATGGGCAGGCTGGGAATGTCGGGCGACATAAATCTTTTGTGGTGGGCTTTGTCCTTGGGCGCCTGCCTGGGCGGCAACGGAACGATCATCGGCGCCTCGGCCAATGTAGTGGTCTGTGGGATGGCCGAAAAAAGAGGTGTCCCGATTACGTTTATCAGCTACATGAAAGTTGCTTTCCCCACAATGCTCGTTTCCGTCATCATCTGCACGGTCTATTTGCTCTTCTGGTACCAATATCACGGATGGGGTTTAATCATCGGAACACTGGTAATAGGCGCAGTACTTTACGTAATTTCTGTTCCATTGAACAATTTCTTGAGCAGAAATGCAACCACCCAAAAATCATCTTTAAAAGCTTAATAAAAGGAGGCTGAAGCAATGATAAAAAAAATACTGGTTGCTTATGACAACGGCGACAAGGCAAAAAAAGCTGTAGAAGAAGCGATTGAGATCGCCAGAGGCTGTAATGGGGAGATTTGCCTGCTGTCTTCAGTAAAAATGCCCGATTTTATCACAACCGTAACCACTCCTGATATAATCAAGAACCTGCAGGAGGATACCCGTAAATATTTTACCGAAGTACTGAAAGAATATGAAGTTAAAATTGCCGGTGAAGGTATCAAGGCAAGTTTTGTTATCTTTGATGATAGCCCCGGCAAAACTATTGTCCGTTATGCGGAAAAAGAAAATTTCGATTTGATTATCATGGGCTCGGCCAACCGGGGGACCGTGGAAAGGATCTTCCTGGGGTTGGGCAGTGTCTCCAATTATGTACTGCAGCATGCTAAATGCCCGGTACTGATTATTAAAGGATAAAACCGGTATCTTCAAAAGAAACTCCTTCCATGGAAGTCTTTCATGAATCAAAAAAAGCCCATGTTTTAACCCTGAGAAACATGGGCTTTAAAAAATACCGGGGCGAATCAATCATAAAGACCACATGTACGGATTTGGTCACTCATTCTTATAAGGCAAAATATTCAGGTTTGTTAAAGCAAAGCCTGGTACATGTAAAAGCACATTCAAAGACCCTCCCTGATATGTTGCTGAACCAAAAGTGAATGTATTACAATAAAGACAAGACTTGGCCGGGTTTTCAAAGAAGTCAGGAGAAACTTTCGATGATATATGAGAAAAAAACTGATTGGTATACGACCTCCTCCAATCTGAACGGCCAGAAACGCGGCAGGATGACAGTTTTCCTCGGGGTATCCGCCGGCGCGGGCAAGACATACGCCATGCTTGATGCGGCCAGGGAAAGGCTTGCTGAGGGTGTAGACGTTGTTGTCGGCTGGGTGGACACTTATGGAAGAATGGAAACAGAGGCCCTGCTCAAAGGCTTGCCTGCTCTTGCCCGGCGGCGTCTTGTCTACAGGGATAAAGAATTCGAAGAAATAGACCTTAATGCTATCCTTGACCGCCGTCCCGCCCTGGTACTGGTGGGTAATCTGGCGCACAACAATATACCGGGTTCAAGGCATACCCACCGTTACCAGGATGTTGAGGAATTATTAGCAGCCGGCGTTAATGTCTATACAACCATAAACATTCAGCATATTGAAACATTAAATGATATCGTAACCAGAATAACAGGAGTTGCAGTAAAGGAAACTGTACCTGATAAATTCTTAGAATCCGCCTTTCAGATCCAACTGGTTGACATTCCTCCCGAGGAACTCATCCAGCGACTGAAAGATGGCAAGGTATACGTGCCCGGCCAGGATGAAGAAGCCCTTCGGAGATTCTACCGGCCCGGAAACATCAACGCTCTTAGGGAACTGGCTTTACGCTACACTGCGAAAAGGGTCGGCCATACACTCGAAACATATATGGAGGATCATCGCATTGAAGGCCCATGGCCAACTGGAGACCGGATCATGGTCTGCGTCAGTCCCAGCCCGTTTTCAGCACAGTTGATCAGGATGGCCAAGCGAACTGCAGAAGGTATGAAGGCGGAGTGGCTGGCCGTTTATGTTGAAACCCCAAGGCGTTTTCCCCCAAATGAGGCCGAAAGAGATCTCCTGGCCAGGAACCTGCAGTTGGCTGTTGATCTTGGCGCTGAAACAATAACACTAACCGGCAATGACATTGCCGGGGAACTGCTGGAATTGGCTAAAAAGCGCAATGTATCACAGATATTAATAGGTAAGTCGTTGCACACTGCCTTTTGGGAGTGGACACGCAGTTCGGTCGCTGACAATCTAACCCATCGGAGCAGCGGAGTAGGTATTTATGTAATCCCAAACAAACCAAAACCGGAAAAGCAAAAAAAGCTGCATTTTCCCACCTTGAGGATTCCGCTCATTAATTATCTTTTACCCTTAATGACAATGGCTTTAGTTACCATTCTGGCCGGGCTTGTCTATCCATACGTTGGTTTGGCAAATGTGGCTATGCTTTTAATACTGCCTATCTTATTCAGCGCAGTCAAATGGGGAACAGGTCCGGCGGTTGCGGCTGCGGTGGTTTGTTCGTTGACTTTTGACTATTTCTACATACCTCCTGTTCTCGGCTTTATACCGGCAGACCTGCCCTATCTTTTAAGCCTGGTTGTTTTTATAATAGTGGCGCTGCTGACCGGAACCCTTTCAGGCCGTCTCCAACAGCAGGTGATCAGCTCCAGGCAGCGTGAAACAAGAATGGCGGCGCTATATTCGTTAAGCCGGGATATCGCGGCAGTATCGGAAATTAATCCGGCGATGGAAATTGTAGCCAGAAGAATATCAGAAACTACTGATTCCCAGGTAGCCGTACTGTTACTGGATCAGAGCGGGAAACTGGAACTCAGGGCAGGCGCTTCTTCACAGGACTTTCTTAATGACAGTGAATTGGCCGCCGCCGAGTGGTCTTTTGAGAATGGTGAGATAGCCGGAAGAGGTACGGAAACTTTAAGCAGCGCTGTCGGATTATATGTACCACTCAGAACCGAGCAGTATTCCCAGGGAGTTCTGGGCATAAAGCTTGAAAGCAAGGAACAGCGCCTGCAGCTGGAGCAAAGGCGCCTGCTGGAGGCTTTCGCCAACTTAACATCGCTTTTAGTCACTAGAATAAAGCTTGCCGAACTGGCCAGGGAGTCTCACCTGGTAGCTGAATCCGAGAGGCTCCGTACCGCTCTGTTTGATTCCCTCTCACACGATCTGCGTACACCGCTGGCTTCTATAATCGGCGCTGTAACATCTCTTCTTGAAGGTGAGGGATTTTTCAGTCCTGAAGCCAGTTATGATCTCCTGCAAACGATTAAGCAGGGAGCTTTACGGATGAACAGGTTTGTTGGTAACCTTCTTGATATGGCCGAACTGGAAAGCGGCTTGATCCGATTAAATAAAGATTGGTGCGATATTCGGGAAATAATTGGGGTTGCCGTAAGGGACATGAAAGATCTACTACGCGACAGACCTCTTAGAGTAAAGGTTTCACCCGACTTGCCCCTGGTTAAGGTTGATTTTGTTGTGTTGGAGCAGGTGCTGGTTAATCTGCTGGATAACGCTATTAAATATTCCGATACGGGAAGTGAAATATGCATATCCGCCAGTTATGACAACAAACAGGTTAAGATAACAGTAACTGATAATGGACAGGGAATTCCGACTGGAGACCTGGATCATGTTTTCGATAAGTTTTACAGGCTTAAGTCACCCCGGCAGGTTAGCGGTACCGGTCTTGGCCTGGCAATCTGTAAAGGGCTAATCGAAACTCATGAAGGAAGCATTTGGGCATCTAACAATCCCAGTGGGGGTCTGGACGTCAGCTTCATTTTGCCGCTTGGCGAAGCAGTTCCCAATAATCCTTCATGTATTTACGGGGAGGAAAATAATGATCACTAAAGGAACACGCATCCTGGTCATAGACGATGAAATAGAAATCCGAAGGCTGCTAAAAGTGGCTCTGTCGGGTCATGGCTTTGATGTCAAGGGAGCGGCGACCGGCCGGGATGGTCTTGATGATATTATAGCTTTTAAGCCGGAACTGGTTATCCTTGACCTGGGATTGCCGGATCTAAACGGTCTGGAAGTGCTGAAAAATCTGCGCGAATGGTCCGGTGTTCCGGTAATTATCCTTTCTGTTAAAGGCCAGGAAAACGACAAAATATTTGCCCTGGATGCCGGCGCGGATGATTATGTAACCAAACCTTTCGGGATGGGTGAACTGCTGGCCAGGATAAGGGCGGCTTTGCGCCATGCGGCCGGGACTGAAGATGAACCCGTATTGGTTTTTGACGACTTGACCATTGACCTTGCCCGCCGCTATGTAACTGTCAACAGCAGGGAGATCAGAATTACCCCCACAGAATATGAACTGCTTAAGATCTTGGCGTTAAATGCCGGCAAGGTGCTGACTCACAGGCATCTAATTCGCGCTGTCTGGAAAATGACATATGAGTACGACACCCACTCCCTGCGTGTATATATAGGCCAACTGCGTCGTAAAATTGAATCAGACCCATCATATCCTCGCCATATTATTACGGAACCGGGTGTTGGATACAGGCTTTTATAAGCATAATTTACTTAACTTACAAAAATGACTTTATCTAAATGGCCAGGTAATCCAGTCAATTAGAGAAACCTCTAAAGGGTTTTCGCTTACCGTTGAACCTTACTTGTAAATAAATGTTGAACTGTTAGTGTTAGTGTTATACAATTAATTAATCAACAACAAATACAGTTATACAGTCCCTAAAGTTGATCACGCCGTTCGGTAAAAAACATTTAATTTTTAGAAGGTGAGGATGTTTTCCAGTGACAATTATTAATGAAAAGGGAATGTACAACCTCGGCAAGATCCATCGCAACCTGCCACCCTCAAAACTGGTTGAAATTTCTTTGGCCCGCGGCGAAGGTTTCTTAGCTTCCAATGGTGCGCTTTGTGTTTATACAGGCAAATACACCGGGCGTTCCCCTAACGACAAATTTGTTCTTGACAAACCCTCAATACACGACAACATAAACTGGGGCGCCGTCAATGTTCCTTTTCCTGAGGACAAGTACGAGAAGCTTTATAACCGCATGATGGGCTACCTGCAAAAAAAAGATTTGTTTGTTTTTGATGGTTTTGTGGGAGCGGAGAAAAAATACAGAATTCCGGTCAGAATAATAACTGAACTTGCCTGGCACAGCCTCTTTGCTACACAGCTTTTTGTTCGTCCTACCCCTGAAGAACTGGCCGTCCATAAACCCGAATTTACAGTTATTAATGCTGCCGGTTTTGAGGCTGATCCTGAAATAGACGGTACCAGATCCGAAGCTTTTGTCATTCTTGACGTCGAAAAAGCCACGATTATTATCGGGGCTGCCAGGTATGGAGGAGAAATTAAAAAATCCATTTTTACCATGATGAATTACCTGATGCCCTTAAGAGACGTAATGTCAATGCATTGCTCGGCCAACATCGGCGCCGATGGTGATTCCGCTCTCTTCTTCGGTCTTTCGGGCACTGGCAAGACTACGCTTTCTGCTGATCCGAACCGCAGGTTAATCGGAGATGACGAGCACGGCTGGTGGGATGGCGGGATCTTTAACTATGAAGGCGGATGCTACGCCAAGTGTATTAACTTAAAGCAAGAAAACGAACCTCAAATATATAATTCAATAAAATTTGGGACCCTTATTGAAAACGCCGTTGTTAATCCGGAAACACGTGTAATTGATTATGATGATGGTTCTATTACTGAAAATACCCGTTCCGCATTCCCGGTCGATTATATCCCCGGAGCTGTTATTCCGGGAGTCGGCGGAATACCGAAAACAGTCGTCTTCCTGACTGCTGACGCTTTCGGTGTTATGCCTCCGGTGGCCAAGCTGACCAAGGAACAGGCCATGTACCATTTCATATCCGGCTTTACAAGCAAACTGGCTGGAACTGAACGTGGTATTATAGAACCACAGGTTACGTTTTCATCCTGCTTCGGTTCACCTTTCCTTCCCTTAAGGCCTAGCGTTTATGCCGAGATGCTTGGAGAAAAAATTACCAAATTTAACTCCAACATATATATGATTAACACAGGTTGGTCAGGCGGCGCTTACGGTGTCGGCCAGCGCATATCTATTAAACATTCACGGGCTATTGTTACGGCAGCGCTTAACGGTGAACTTGAAAAAGTTCCAATGGAACTGGATTCTAATTTTGGCGTTTTTGTTCCCACTGCCTGTCCGGGAGTTCCCCCTGAAGTTTTACAACCGAAGAACACCTGGTCTGATAAACAGGCTTATGATGAATCTGCCAAAAAACTGGCTAAGCTTTTCGTAAATAATTTTGAGAAAGTTGCCCCGGGGTCTCCCAAAGAGATCGCCGCCGCAGGCCCTAGAGGTTAAGTATTTTAAATTTGATATTTACGGAGGTTGATGTTTATACGAAATATGGACGGCAGCCGGTAAAATCGCCGATCTGCCGCAGCAGCGCCTGACTTTTTGCCCGGTAAATGACGGGATGAGATAAGTATTCTTCAAGTTCAGGCAAAGCTCCGGGGAAATGTTGATGGTAGGCGGTTTTTAAGCGGTGTACAACTGCAGGATAGGGATTCAGACAGTCCAGCAGGATTTCTTTGATGCCGGATTCGCGAAGAGTCCGCAGCAGACTCGTCAGGGATTCTTCGGAATCCGAAAGCCCGGGAAGCAGCGGGGCTATAAAAACCCATACTGGAATGTCCGCCTCGATTAATTTTCGGGCTGCAGCAATACGCAACTTTGGCAAGGAAGCGCCGGGTTCAATCACCCGGGCAACTTTTTGATCCAAGGCGGTAATCGTAAAACCGACTTCGCAGTCCTGCAGTTGGCGCAGTATCGGAAGGTCCCTTTGCACAAGGGCCGACTTGGTTAGAATGTGGACCTGCAGCTGCTGATAGTCAGCCAGCGCTTTGAGGACTGACCGGGTAATTTCATAGCGGGCTTCTACCGGCTGATAGGCGTCGGTCACACTGCCCAGCAGGACCCTGCCTTCCGGCCTTTTCCGGCGACTGCCCAGTTGTCTGGCAAGAACTTCCGGGAAATTTGTTTTAACATCAAGAAATTCGCCCCACTTTTCCCGGTGGCCTGTAAAACGGCACATAAAGGAAGCGTAACAGTAGATGCAGCTGTGAGCGCAGCCGACATAGGGATTCATGCAGTATTCATACCCTGGAATCCCCGTCTTACTCAAGGCTGTTTTGCAAAAGATTTCCCTCAGTACTATATTCCCCTGCAAGAGGACTCCCCCTCTTTTCAACCCTCTTTACATCTCTTACATAAAAATAACCCGAAACAGCCCGTTACGGAAGCAGTATTATGTTGCTTTCTTGGATATTCCAGATAAAATATTTAAGCATGAGAGCATTCGGCGATTAACTATAATGTTTTTTCCAGAAAGGAATTTACGTGAAAATAAAAATATGCGGAATAAACAATTTCGAGGACTTGCAGAGTTGCATAAAAGCAGGCGCGGACGCCCTTGGTTTTTTAGTCGGCCTTACACATCCGGCGGAAGACAAACTGGAAGACATCCGCCTGGCGAAGAGTTTGATTGATCGTATCCCTCCTTTTGTATCCACCGTGATGGTCACACACCTCACAAACGAGGGCGAAATAGTTAATCTGGCAAGATGCATGGGAACGACCTCTGTCCAGATTAACGATTATACAGAACCGTCCGTTTTGAAGAAGGTCTGTGACGGACTAAAGGACATTAAGATTATCAAATCCGTCCATGTCACAGGATCTGATGCAATCGAACTGACCAAAGCGTATCTCCCTTTTGCTGACGCAATCTTGTTGGATTCCCGGGAAGGCCCCAGGATAGGAGGCACAGGGAAAACACATGACTGGGAGATAAGCCGTAAAATTGTCCAGGAATCCAACAAACCGGTCATCCTTGCCGGCGGGTTAAACCCCGGTAATGTATATGAGGCTGTTAAAAAGGTCCAGCCCTTTGCCGTGGATGTAAATTCCGGCGTGGAGACAAATTTCAGAAAAGATCCTGCTAAAATAAATTTGTTTATTAATGAAGCTAGGCGGGCCTTCGTAACATGATGTGGAGGCTTGGGGCAATACTGTAAAAAAACCGGATACTTCCAGATTTAAGCTCCCGTTCACCTTGGAAAATCAGGAATTTGGATTAAGTTGGGAGGAAGTATTTCCCGGCTGTTTTCAACGCGGTCAGGCTTTTGTTTGTACATACTAAAATGGTAAAAAGTTTTTTAAAAATGCAGGAATTGGAAAATATATATCGAAATATATCGAAATATGTTCTCTTTTTTAATATTTATTTCCTAAATTAATCTTACTAGAAAATAATTGTTAAAAAATGATACAAGCAGTCTTCTTATCTCTTATCTTTTGGCGCCGTAAAAATTTTTTCCTGGTGATGATACTATGATCTTTGTTCTTACAGGTTGTTTTGCGTTCGCCTTCTTCTTTTTTTGATTTAAACAATCTTTTTTCTTTCAATAAAAAGTTTAATTTCTGTTTTGCCATCGGCGTTGCGATTTTATGCTTTTCTACAGTAAGTATTTTGTTCAGCGGTCACCCCCAATTTAATCTGCCTTTATGCTTGAGGCTGCTTTTTGGAGCGCTTTCTGCCATTTTCCTTTTGCTTGTTTTTTTATACCTTGTTTTTTGCACTGCCCTTTAGAAAGACCTACTGCGGAGCCGAAGATATAGAAAAAGTCATCGACACAGGAATGTATGCGCTTTGCCGGCATCCCGGCGTAATATGGTTTTTCTTTCTTTTTCTTTTCCTCTGGATGGCCAGCGGTAAAGCTATGATGTTGCAGGCAGCAATTATCTGGACAATTATGGATATTATTCATGTATATATTCAGGACCGCTGGATTTTCCCCAAAACCTTGACCGGCTACGAACTGTATAAAGAGAAAGCGCCATTTCTGATCCCCAACCTGAGCAGTATCAGAAAATGTATGGCTGCCTTAAAATAAACAAGAGGTATTTCCATGACCCTGGACCAAAAGTTCAAAAAAAAACAATATGATGAAATTTGGCAGGAGTAATGCGGTTTTTTGGATTTTTCCATATCTGAATATATGGCAATTCAAAACCGTCTCTTGATGGAACAGATTGAACTTTATTCAAACTGCGAGCTTGGCAGACGGATTATGAAAGGGAAAAGGCCGGAATCGGTCGATGAATACAGAAAATGTGTTCCTCTGACCAATTATGAGGATTATGCAGATCTATTATTGCCCAAGGTTGAGACAGCACTCCCGTCAAGAACCATACTTTGGATTGAGACTACCTGGGAAGGCGGCAAGAACCCGATCAAGGTGGCGCCCTATACCGAAAGCATGCTTAAGTGTCATAAAAGCAGTTTTATCACATGTATGATTCTTGCCACCAGCAATAAAAAAGGCCAGTTTACTTTAAGAGGAGGGGAGAACTTCCTTTATGGCATGGCGCCTATGCCCTACCTTACAGGAATTGTACCGCATATAGTCTCCGACGATTTCTCAATCAACTTTTTGCCGCCTACAAAAGAAGCCGAAAAAATGAGTTTCGGTCAAAGAAACAAGGTTGGATTAAAATGGGGCTGCGAAAAGGCATCGACCTGTTTGGCCTGAGCAGCGTAATAGTTAAAATAAGCGAATCATTCTCATCAGGGGGCAGTTCCGGCAAAATTAATGTGTTTAAGATTTCTCCCAAAATGAATTGCCGCCTCCTGAAAGCCTGGGCAAAAAGAAAACAGGAGAAAATTGAAATAAAACCCAGGGATATCTGGACTCTAAAAGGATTAATTTGCGCCGGCACGGATACTTCAATGTTAAAAAAGAAGATTGAATACTACTGGGGCGTCAAACCCCTGGAGATTTTTGGAGGTACCGAGCCTACCTGCATAGCCACTGAAACATGGAGCAAGAACGGCCTGGTTTTTTCCCCGATGTTTGTTTTTATGAGTTTATACCTAAATCAGAAATGGAAAAGAACATTGACGACCCGTCTTATATACCAAACACATATTTGATGGACGAGCTTGTAGCCGGAAACGAATATGAGCTTGTTATTTCAAATCTTAAAGGGGGAGCCTTTGCCAGGTACAGGATGGGTGACATTTTCACGTGCCTGTCACTGAACAATGAAGAAGACGGGATTCAACTGCCTCAGTTTACATATGTCGATCGCGACCCAAGAATTATAGACATTGCAGGCTTCACACGCATTTCCGAAGGCACGATATCGGAAGCTCTGGCGCTTTCCAAACTTGATATAACAGACTGGTTTGCTGTCAAGGAATTCGACGAACAAAAGAGAGCCTTTCTGCACCTTTACGTCGAGGTTGGCGACGACGGATTACAGGGAGCTATAACAAAAGATATTGTTAAAGAACATCTTTCATTGTATTTCCGGTATGTTGACACCGATTACAGTGACTTAAAATCACTCCTCGGTATTGACCCCCTGATGGTTTCCATCATACCTGCAGGCACAATAGGCCAGTATTGCAGGACGATCGGCCGAAATGTTAGGAGAATGAACCCTTCACCTTTCGATGTCATTGAGGTATTGAAAGCCGCCCACAGCGGAATTGAGAAAGAGGTATTTTAATGCCGCTTTTACAGTTATTCTTTTGGGTAGCGCCGGTAGGGGCCTTATTAAGCTACTGCCTTCTGATGCTTTTTTTCTCCATTTCCCAGAAGGATAAATACATCCGCACGTTCATGCTCGTTTTAGCCGCTCTGATTGTCTGGACGGCATCCACACTGTTTATGAGGCTGCAGTTGTACCCCGGGGTGCTCTTCTGGAACAAGGCGATGGTTGCGGGAATGCTTGCTGTTCCGTTTTTTCTCTATTGCTTTGTATCGGTATATACAGACTCCTTAAAAAAAACTCAGTACTATAATCTGGGGTATTATAACCTCTGCCGCCATTGCAATTGATTTAATGGGTTTTGTAGTCACCAAAGCCAGTATGCATACACATCCGGCAATTGAAAACGGAAGGCACTTTACTTCTTTTGAATTCTCCTATTCCCTGGGTGTAATGGCCTATCCGATTTATATTTTAATGTTCTTTTTAATTCTTACTATTCTGCTGAAGGCGGGGATGAGTTTTCGCCGCGGCGGTGTAACCCACGGACGTATAGGTCTAATTACTTTCGGTGTTCTGATCATGTTTGTGGGCGTCCTTTTTAATATTACTCCATCGCCTCGGGAAACAGTTCACTGCTGAACTTCATGTATTTTTCGGTTTCCTGTAGGCTGTCATGTCCGAGATATATGGAGAGATAAGGTACTGAATCATCGATCTTTCTTCCAACTTCTTCTGCAGCGGCAAAGGACTTGAAGACGAAAACATGACGCATGCAATGCAGGCAGGGACCGCGTTCATGCTTTTTCCGTCCAGGAAAAGATATCTCCGCAAGACGGAGTATCTTCTTAAACCAGTGCTGGGCATCCCTCGGCATCATTGATTCATCTTTTCAAGAAACGGGAAACAGCCAGGCATCTGGAACCCCAACGATTCCCATTGCCAGACAGTAACGTTCCAGAATCTCAGTTAACAAAGGATTCATCGGCACTAGACGCTGCTTGTCACCTTTTGTATGCCTCATAATCAAGATCCCACCAATCAGGTCGACATCCCTCATCTTTAAGGCAAGCGTCTCTCCTATCCGGAGCCCGCAGCCATACATGAGCCTGATGACCATGGGAAACTCGAACTGAATCAGCGGATTCTTCTTTGTCTTTGAGACATCAAGGTTGTCTGCCTGTAGATATATCCGTTCCAGTTCCTCATCCGAGAAAATATATGGGACATAGTCATCAGCGACCTTGAGTATCGGAGGAATGTAAGCGGTAATCCCGATACTGTTAAGGTACTTCAGAAAAATACGTATGACTATGACCTCATTTGCTATGGAACTGCTCTTTCCGTTCAGGGTATGAATCCAGTCATTAATCAGGGCTTCTGATACGGACTTTCATTTATATATCTAGCTGTAAACGTATCAAAATCTGCAAGATAATGACAGTCATGGGCATATGCGCTCTTACTGTGTGATGCCTGTCGCAAGGACAGAAAATCTTTAAGTTCTTTCCGGAAGGGGCTATTGAATGTTGTCATAACCGCCACCTCCCTTCCAGAAATTCTTTGAAACAACCGGAAGGCGCAGGAGGCTCAATAGCATAATCACGAAGCCTCTCAATATCAACCCTTGCATAGTGCTTGACGGCATCAGGGTCTGTATGTCCAAGGATTTTTCGTACTACATCGTATGCCACCAGATGGTTTATCATTGAGCTGGCCAGAGAAGAACGGAACACGTGGGGACCATGCTTCTTATCAGTGATATCAATGCCAGCTTTACCGAAATATTTGTTAGTCTCGAAGCGAATTACAGAGGCAGTTATCTTCTCGAACGGGGCATTTGCCCTTAGAAATACATAAGGCTGACCCGACTCCGGCCTTCCGTTCTTAAGATAATTGCTGCACGTAATCAATTGATTTACCGCGCAGTGAAATTTGGAATCTGTACAAGAGCGGAACTGGCCAGATGGCTGCAACTTGATCCTACACGTATTACCCGTGTCTGCTAGGGAACTGAGTTAGACTTTTGCAGGCAATAAATAAGTCAATTCTTATCAATAAGTCAAGCCTGACCCCTATCTCCCTATCTCTGATGATCTCTGGATGTCTATTTAAAAAAGTAGGCGTCTTTTAAAAAGTTTGAGGATCTGGAACATTATTTCCAAAGATGCGAAAGTCCAGATGCCGGTTTTCCGGTGGACTACAAGGACAGACAAAATGTTCTGAACAACAAGCGAGAAAGCTGTGGACGCCGCAACCCCCTCTTTCCCGAAATGCTGCACCAGGATTATATTCAGGACCAGATTTAAAAGGCCGCTGAAGATGCTGATCTTCATAAAGGCGACGTGCAGCCCGGTCATTTGCAGAAAGTAATCGCATGATCCCGTCAAAGTGTTGACTATCTGACCCAGGATAAGAAAACTCAGGACGAAGGCCCCGCCTGCATACTGCTGGCCGAATAAAACGGCAAGAATGTTTCTTCCAAACAGAAATAAAACAAGAAATACAGGAACGGAAACCATCGAGCTGATTGTCGTGGCGTACCTGGTGACGTATTTCAGACTCTGCAGGTCTTTTTTTGCGTTAAAATGGGCAATCATCGCCGGGATTACCTGGTTGATTACGTTTCCGGAAAGAAAGGTAACGCTGGCCAGAGAACTGGCCACACCGTAAATACCCACCTGAACCGCATCCGAAAAGATCCCCAGCACGTATACGTCTGTGCTGGTCATCAGCAAAACGACCCCGCTGGTAACCAGCATGGGCAATGAGTCCGCCAGTATGTCAGACGTTGCGACCCTTTTTGAAGGCCAATCCTTGACCCTTTTCGCAAAGATAAGCAATCCGGTCAAAGGAGCTAAAAACAAACCGGCGATTAAGGCCAGCAGCACATTCTGTATCGTGGCGGCAGAACCCAGCATAAAAATGACCAGCAGGGTTAAAAAGATCAACTGCTGCAGAACGGGTAAAAAAGAGGCGGTTTTGATATCCTGGAGCCCTTTGAAGGTCTCTATGGTCAGGGTGAGACAATTCTGCAAAGGAATTACGCCGGCATAAAAGATCAACATTTTATAAAGATCCGGAGACTTAAAAATTTTAAAACACAGGGGCTGCCTGATCAGCCAGATTAACAGAACAGTACCCGCCGAGCCGGCCAGGACGATTTTAAAAATACAGCTCAACGTGCCTTTCATCAATCCCCAGTCCTTCTCACCGGCTGCTATTCCGACAAGTTTCACAGTCAGCGTTTTGGTCCCCAGCAGAGAAAATATACCCGCAAGGTCACAAATTTTTAAGAAAATAACATAAGCGCCAAATAGACCGGGGCCTAGACAGCGGGCAAGCAGGACTTTATTTGCCGTCGCAAGCGGCATAAGGGCAGCCTTGCCGAGCAATGCAAGAAAACTCCCCGAAAGAATATTTTTATCCACGTTGTCCATATAAAACACCTGCTTTAAAACTTTACGGGTAATCAAAATCAGTAATACCAAAGCCTTGATCACAACATTTTCGAAGCGTAACTATCTTGAAAATTAATTTGCATCAGGTAGGTCAACTGCTAAGCGTGCTCATGTTCACACCCTGTTTTAAGTTACGCCGGAGTTCATCTATTGCTACAATTTTTTGAGCCTTTAGCACCAGGCAATGGAGAACTGCGTAATATATCAAAGATATTTGCTTTAAGGGTGAAAAAATGGGCAAAAAAATTTTTATAATGACCTGCGTTCATGAATGGAATGACAACCGCATCCTTTTTAAAGAAGCATCTTCACTGGCCAGGCGATACAAGGTCGAAATGCACGCCCCTGGAAAATTTAAATTCAGGGAGGTAAATGGCGTCAGGATTTTCGGTCTTGCGCCTGTAAGGAGGTTTTTAAGGCCTTTAAGCTGGATCCGGCTTTTTTTCAGAGCAGTAAAAGCCAGGGCTACTGTTTACCATTTTCATGACCCGGAATTGATCCCTTTGGGACTATTCTTAAGGATTTTAGGCAAAAAGGTGGTTTATGACGTTCACGAGGATTACCCAGATGCAATTTTATATAAACAGTGGATACCGAAACCCTTCAGAAAAATGACATCATTTATATTTAACCTCCTGGAAAAAAAATGCGCTTCCTTTTTTAACGGGCTCATTTTCGCGGAGCTTACCTACAAGGAAAGCTTCCGGAATTCAAGAACACCCCGGGTCGATATACTCAACTACTCCCTTGACTGCGAACCTAAGAAAAGGGTCTTAAAGGAAACTGATCACTGCTGTAATTTAATCTATGCGGGCACAATCAGTGAAATCAGGGGTGCTGTGGAAATGCTCAAGACCATGGCCATTCTTGCAGACCGGGGGAAAAATATTCATTTATTTCTGGTAGGCCCCTTCCCCCGCCCTTCTTTAAGGGCTGAACTTGAGGAATTCCTAAACGGGCATGGTTTGCTGGAATACGTCACGATCACCGGCAGGGTGGCGCCTGCGGAAGTGTACAGCTACTATGAAAAAGCCGATATTGGTTTATGCCTTCTCCACCCGGTTGAAAACAACCTTAAATCCCTGGTTACGAAGTTATTTGAATACATGTCGGCAGGAATTCCAATCCTGGCCTCCAGTTTTCCCCGCTGGTCGAGACTGCTTGAAGAAACCAGGGCAGGATTGACTGCCAATTCCCTGGACCCGGATGAAATAGCCCAGCAAATCTGCACTTTAGTCGACAATCCGGAATTACGGCTTTCAATGGGCTTAAGCGGGCGCGAAGCTTATGAAAAAAACTTTAACTGGCGTGGGGAAGAAACAAAACTAATCCGCTTTTACGATAAGCTTCTTGAAGGATAACCGTAGAATACCGGCACGGCGCATATTAAAAAAAAGGAGTGTTTAAGTTGATTATCCTCAAAGAATTTTATTTAATGATCCGCAGGTCAAAGCTTCTCTCTTTAGTAACCTGCGGCGTTTTGTCTTTATTTGTTCTTTCGATACTCGCCAGTTTGTTCTGCGGGACTTTCTATCCTTTGCTTATCTTCTGCGAGGCGCTGATTATCGCTCTAGTTATCTGGCAGCCTCTGGCCGGTTTCTGTTTGATGACTTTCCTGATCCCCCTTGAAGATCTGACGATCCTTTTACCTTCTTTAACCTTAATAAAAATTATCGGTCTGGCCACCTTCTGGGGATTTTTAACGCAGCTTCTCCTGGGCAAGAAAACTTTTAAGACACACCACTTTTTTATGCTTTTATCCATTTATTTAGGATGGTGCCTTCTTTCCCTGACCTGGGCAATCCATCCCGGGCAAAGCTGGCTTAGGCTTGAATCCCTCGCCCAGTTGCTTGTCCTGGCTATTCTGGGTTATAATCTGGTCGGCTCAAAAAAAGATCTTTACCTCATCCTGGGCAGTTATTTTATAGGGGCGCTTGCAGCGGCAGGTCTGGGGATATACAATGGCTACCTGCATGAATTCACGACCAGGATCACCGTCTGTAACCTCCAGGATCCCAACTACTTCGCCAGACTTTTAGGTATAGGAATAATTTTAAGCGGTTATTTTCTTTTGATTTTAAAAAATAAAGCAATCCGGCTGATTAGTCTTCTTGCCGGACTGGGCATGCTCTTTGCCGTGCTGCTTTCAGGGTCCAGGGGCGCCTGGATGGCGCTGTTTTTTGTTTTTGTAACCGGACTTATCTTATTCAGAAAGCCTGCCGGCGCCTTTTTTAGAAAAACTTTTTCCGGTTCGGACCCGAGTAAAAAGGCCCGGCTGTTAATAACCCTGCTTTTCGCTTTATTGTTGGCCTTCTTCGTCGTCAGCAAGCTTCCTCAAGTTATTTCGGTAAGGGCGCAGACCATGTTCAACCTCTCTGAAGACAGGGGATCGGGAAGGCTGGATATCTGGACGGTAGGCCTGAAGATTATCAAGGAACACCTTGCCCTAGGAGTCGGCCTTGACAACTTTCCATACGCCTATACGAAATATTTTGGGCAGACCCCGGGTATCAGCCAGGAGATCGGACTTAACAAAAACCCGCACAACATTTTCCTGGCCACACTCACCGAACTTGGCATTCCAGGACTTATTTTATTCCTTTCCTTATTTATCTGCCTCTGGCGGTGCGCCGGCAATTCCGAAAACATGACGGATTCGGCATTGGGCAAGCTTCTAATAATCTTTTTGGCGATAGCAGGCCTGACTTGCGCCGATCAGCACAGAAAATTTTTCTGGCTGGCCATGGTTATTCCTGTTCTTTTTGAACAGTTTGGAGTGTTAAGATCCGTATCTCCGGGCAGGGGAATAAAATTATTATTTTTATCACCAATTTTTCCAAACCGTCAGAACCCGACATACGGCGTTTTTTCCCTCAGGCTTGTTCAGAACCTCCAGGCAGCCGGCCTTCATGTTACAGTTATAGCGCCCGTCCCGTACTCCCCCGCCTGGCTGTGGTTAAACAGGGACTGGCGCAAACTGGGACTTATACCGGGCTCCGAAGATATCGGGGGGGTTAAAGTGCTTCACCCCCGTTATTTCTGCCTGCCCGGGGGCAAATTCGAAAGGCTGAACGGGTACTCCATGTTCCTGGCTGTGGAACCCGTCGCGGAAATCCTGCACCGGTCCGTTTTTTTCAGCCTAGTCCACTCCTGCTGTGTTTTTCCTTCCGGATATGTCGGTCTGCTGGCCTCAGACCGGTTAAACCTGCCTTCCGTATGTACCGCCATAGGTTCGGATATCAACATAACCGCATTCAAATCAGCTTCTATGACCAGATTGGTCAGCAATATACTCAACCATACCGGCCAGGTCGTAGCTGTAGGAAATGAACTAGCCCGTAAAGCGCTCACCCTGCAAACGCCTGATAAGGATGTAAGGGTTATTTATAACGGTGTTGACAGTGAAATATTCTGTACGGAAGGAATTGACAGAGAATTAATCAGGCAAAAAACCGGCCTTAAGCCGGATGACCGGGTTATCCTTTTTGTCGGCAGGTTTATTTCCGGCAAGGGGGCCTACGAATTAATCGAAGTTTTTGAACAGATCAGCAATAAATACCCGGACACTGTGCTGGCGCTCGCCGGAGACGGACCGGAAAAAAAGGCTTTAGGCAGCCTGGCTAAAAGTAAAGGTCTCAGCGGAAGAATACTGCTGCCCGGACCTGTTTCTCATGAGGATCTCGTATACTGGTACGCGGCGTGCGAGGTTTTTGTCTTATTGAGCCGCCACGAGGGCGTGCCAAACGTCATCGCTGAAGCAATGAGCTGCGGCAAGCCTGTCGTGGCAACCAGTGTGGGCGGTATACCCGAACTGGTGGAAGACGCCAGGTCGGGTTTTTTGGTGAAACCCGGCCATGCGGGCGAAGCGGCTGAGGCACTGGAGAAACTCCTTGCCGATCCTGCAGCGGGCCGGGAAATGGGTAAACTGGGCAGAGAAATAATTAATAACAGGCCGCTGAAATGGAAGGACTGCACGGCGGCATACCTGGAAATATTTGAACAGTTAACGGGTTATAAACTGCTAAAATAAGCATACAACTTCAATGACAATTCAAGGTCGTTATCTAACTGCTTAATATCCTTAAAACCCCTTTCGGGGTTTTTTTCATAAATAGAACCAGGTGAGGAAACAATTGGATGGCGAAAAAAGGAGGTTTTAGTCGAATATTGTCGTAATAAGAAAACAATGAAAATCTATAAAAAGGTGGTTTAACTATATTATGACTGCTAAGAAAGTATTTAACATCTTATTAGCGCTTGTTTTTTTAGAAATGATTATCACCGCCACACCCGCACAATCCGCTGTATCTCCAACAAATGCCAAATCACTGTTTACGAAAATGGATAGAACTAGCAGTTGGGAATATTACAAGTCCAGGGTAGACGACAGCCTGATCGCCTGGGATGAAAGTTACCTGCTCAGGGCGTATCTTTTTATGTACGAAGCCACCGGGGACAAGCAATACCTTGATGAGTTCACCGGGCACGCAGACACTTTTTTGACCCGCCGGGACAGTGTGCGGGGGGTTAAAGACTACCGCGGCCTTTCCCTGCCGGCCTGGCGCAGCGGCAAATATACCGACTATAAGCAATATGTCATCTATGCCGTGCAGACAGGTTTAACCATCACACCCCTTGCCCTTTTTGCCGCTGACGTTAAAAAGGATCCCTCTTTAACAGCATACCAGTCCAGGGCGGAAAAATACCTGGCCGCCGCCGAGGACGCCATTGCCATTCACGATATGAGGGACGAGCCCCAGTATTACGATGTCAACTGCCGCTGGTACGAGGAAGGAGATACGATGCGACTGGACAGGCCGATCAACATGAACCTCGCCATGGGAAGCGCCATGCTCGCCGTCTATCAGGCGACAGGAGACAGTACCTATCTGACCAAAGCAACAAAAATTGCAAATTATTTCAAGCAATATCTAATCTTAAACTCTTCCACGAACAGCTACAAGTGGAACTATTATCCAGACGACAGCCAGTACGGAAAAGTGGTTGAGGACATAGACCACAGCCTTTACGATATAGAATTTGTCCGCCTGGCTTATCAAAGCGGCATCTTCAGTTCCACTGAGATGGAAAGGTTTGCCAATACGGCCAGCAAAGTGATGGTCAAATCAGACGGAACGATTTCCGCCAAAGTGGACGGGAACGGTACGACACCCTATCCCGGTTTTATTTCGAACTGGCTCTACTTCTACAAGTGGGCGCCCTCCCTGGCGGATGAGTCCTACAAGATTCTCTCAGCCAAGTCGTCCCTTGTCCCGAAGGAACTATGCGGTCTGGGCCTGCTGAACAAGGTTCTGTCAAACAATACACCTGAGCCGACACCAACACCTACACCTACAACTGATACACAGCAGCCTCAGGTAAGCGTGACGGCGCCGGCTAAAGACAGTATCCTGACAGATGACAGCGTTTTGGCACAGGCTTCGGCAAGCGACAATAAGGGTGTCGGCTCGCTGTCCTTCTCTTATTCAGTTGACCAGCAGAACTGGACAGGCATCGGACTCGCCGAACCGGCCGGCGGCGACGGGCTATCGGGAACCTGGAAAATAACCTGGGATATTAAAGACCTCAAGGATGGTGTTTATTACCTGCGGGCAATCGCCAAAGATGACGCCGGAAATACCACTGTCTCCACACCGGTTGCATGTGATATAAAGCACGCGTCAGGAAATCTGATTGTAAACGGGGATTTCAGCCAGGGCATCAAGGGATGGGTGAATCTCAACAACTCGGCAAAAGTAAACAGCACAAACGGCAACTACTACCTGACAAACAAATATAACTGGGACTTTTACCAGAATCTAAACCTTGCTCCGGGTACTTACAAACTGACTGCCCGCACGAAAAAAGGGACGTCCACCAAAGGCACCAGGATCGTCATCCAGTTCCGCTTCAGCAACGGCACGAAGACAGCCCCGTATGATTCTGGATATAAAAACGCCGGAACCGGCTGGGAGTCAATGCCGGCAATGACCATCAACGTGCCTGCAGGGGCGTCGGTCACCAGGATCTACCTTTTATCTAATGTCTCAGGTACACAGCATTTCGACGACATTACTTTAACTGCGATATAATTAATTAACCGGTCAGGAGGGAGCGGTAAACCCCCTCCTGGCCCCCTTCTCTCAAACAACCGGAGTTACCTGGATTTCCCGGGCGATTTCCCGGTCAACCGCGAACTGGGTAAATCCGACCTGGAAAACGTATGCCGGAAACACATGCAGCAGGCGGATCAGCAAACCGGGGTAAATCCCCAACGACATGAGTTTTCTGATCTTCTTCGGCTCATATGTTGAAAAACCCGAAATCTGTCCCTTATCTCCTACATGCAAATCAGCAAGAGATTTATGCCCGGCTGTGACGTTGTTACCCTTCCTTTTTCTCAACCGGCCGATTATTCCCGGGCGCCTTAT
>JBAZGB010000046.1:0-22456 GCA_041653135.1 Eubacteriales bacterium
CCAGCTTGCCGCCATAGAGATACTGTAGGTCAAGCCATTCTACAAGGGCGCGGATCACCGTGCGCAGGGGCCGGTCAGCTGGAATACCCGCAGTGGCCGGACCGATGTCTTCCGGCGCCTGCCAGTTGTAGGCCAGGGCGTGCTGGTCGCGTACGGCCTGGAGCATACGTCGGACATCGAAAGCGGAGAGGGTATCCAGAAAGAGGTTTTCTTTTAAAAAACTGCTGAAGACTTCCCGCACCGTGGGGATGTCGTGCTGCCTGTCTTTAGCCGCCAGTTTCTGCGGCACGTTGTCATAGTCGCTGTTTTTCTGCTTCCAGATCAATTCCGACCAGAGGTTGGATGAAGCCGAAAATACTGTGTAAGTTGCTGTCATGCCGAAAGACGGCGACATAAAGCGGGCGGCGTTCAGGTATGCATTAGCCCTGGCCGTGATGCCCAAATACATCAACTGTTCAAACTCGTCAAAAAGGATCACCCAACCGGCATAGCCAGCGGTCCGGATCAGGCGGGAGAGGAAACGGAAGTAATCGAAAGCGTTTTCTTTTACCTTGAAAGGCGTGAGAGACAGAGCTTTCCCGAAGTTGAGGCGATGGATGGATTTCAGCTGCGCGTTGGGAACGAAGTCGCCCGATAAATCGTTGGTCAGGATATATTGGTTGTAGGCGTCACCGCTGTCGGCAAGATAGTTTTTCAGCACGGCCTCAAGTTTCGGGTGCAAGTTGCGGGCAGTGTAGTTCAGTATTTCATCCGCCTGATCGCTCCCCGGCTGAAGCTTTTCCAGCAAGGGCGCAAAGCCGGGTTGGGAGCAGCCCGGCAGGTACAGGCCGGCTGCCGCCCGGCGGTACAGGCGGTCCAGTTTATCAAAAGGAGTTTCCTTGGAAAGCGGCGTGAAACTGACGGCGAAGTTCATCTCTTCCGCCTTTTGTGCGATAATGTTCAGAAAGTGCGTTTTACCGTTGCCAAAATTGCCCTTAATCACCAGGGGAAGAACGCCGCCGTCCGAGCGTACCCGTTCCAGTTCGCGCCCCGCGCGCTCACACGCGGCCTCCCTCCCGTAGGAAAAAATGGCGCTCAAGCTACGGGAAGAAACTCCGGAACGCAAGCATTCAATGACCTGCCTGGCCGCAAACTTCTCCATCACGTCCACCTCCCGCTTCATATTGGCTGATAATTGCCTCCACCACCCGCCGCACAGGCGAGAACATGCTGACATTTTTCACCAGGCAGTGAAAATCTTCCTGCCGCAAGTCTGAGCCGAGGTTAAAGACGTCATTCAATTTTTGCTGAAGTTGCAGGCAGGTTTCGGTACTAAAAAAGTCTTTAACTATAAGATCCTGGTTGACAAGGTCGGCAAATATATTCGGCCGGGCCCCCGAGACTTCGTTCTGGATACGCATCCACAGCGCTTCGTAGGATTTAAAGCCTTCCTTTTCATTGTGGATTAATTCCGTCCGCCCGGCAAAGACAAAAAACGCTCCCTCGAATCCGGCAAAGTCATCCACCAACTGCCGCAGGCTCTCATAAACCTCATTACGGGCGGCTTTGCCGTAGAGCGCCCGTCCTTCCGGCCCGCGCTCCATCAGCGCGCTCAAATCGTCCACCGCCACGAAAAGCCCCCGGTGGCCGCAGAGGCGCAGTAAATGGAGGAAAGACGCCATCATGTGCCTGGCGTTGTATTTGTCAATGCGTGTAAAAATCTTCAAAGGCTTTAAAGCTCTTGCCGGCAGGGGGCGGTTCTTGAGCCATTCCTGCAGAATTTCCTTCTGCCCGTCCGCCAGCCGGCGCAAGCCCAGGTGGTGGGCACAGAGCTGAGTAAAAGCCAGGGCAAAGTTGTGGTTTATCTTCCTGTTCCGATAAAGAGTGTCCAGTTCTTCTTGAATTTCACGCCGCAAACTGTCAGCTGCCCGACCCTGTTCTTGCGCCCAGTTGAAGAAATCCTGCCCCGGCGCAAGCTGACCAGCCTGATAGCCGAGGTGCCCGATCAAAGCGTTACAGTATGCTGTCACCAGGTTTTCCACATCCACAGCGTCCAGCACAGCCTGGTAGAGCGAGTCAAACTTATTCAGACGCAATTGACGGGCATTCGCGAAAAAGGTAATGTAGCCCAGCCGCCGGGCCTCTTCCAGGGTTAAAAGAAGAGTGTGTGTTTTTCCCGAGCCCGGCTTGCCGGTGAGAAACTTCACCTTGCTGCCGCCGCAGGCGATATAGTCACCCAGGTAGTAGTCACGCCAGGAATTCCAGATCCCTGCCCGTTCTCCTACCGTGATGGCTTTAAGTACCTGCAAATCCGGCGGCGGGCTGCCCCGCTGCAAACTCTCCAATGCTTCTTCCCTGACTGCCGGCTCCACCGGCTATCCCTCCCTGTAAAACTTCATCACGCCGAAACGCTGGGGTTGTCCATGGGCATCCAGGACCACCAGCGCCTGTTTGTTGTTGCGTACGTTGCCCAGCCACAGCCGCCTGCCGTCCGGTATGTTCATCAGGCCGCTTTTCAGCATACGGTGCAGGTCGAAGGCAAAAAGCTGAGACGAATAGTCGCGCTTCTGACGGGGCAGTGGTGTAAGAGTATTATATATGTCTTTTAAAAGCACTTCCTGTTCTCTAGCTTCAATTTTTGTCTTGACGATTTGTTTGGCCATTTCCGTATCGTAGGCTAGCGCAAGGGACTGGAGAAAGCGCTGGGCGTCAAAGGAAGCCGCATTTAAGCGATCAATGTTTTTCTTTAAGTATCCGGCCAGAACACAGGGGCGCAGGTTGCGGTAAACCCGGTCGTCGATAGTGACCATTTCTTTTTCCGGCAGTACCCGTACTTTAAAGGGAAGCACTTCATAAACGGGATATTCCGCTTCCACAGCCAAACTTTCTGTTGCCAGAGCGTCCATAAAGCTCCGGTGAAATTCTTCCTGCAGGTAAGATTGCAGATTGAATGTCGGCATTTTCTCCAACAGATCCTGCAGTATTTCCTGCTGCCTGTCCAGCAGTTCCTCGTAGCGGGCCAGCGCTTGCCGCATAGCTTCCAGGTTGCCCTCGTCGCCTGCTGTTTTTATGCGCCTGATCACGTTAACCATACTGCGGTGGGTGTTGTTGAGATTTTTAAAGCCATCCTGCAGTGTTAGATCCAAAAATTCATCAAGAGTCTTCGACATATATATAAAACACCCCCGAAAATATGATAGAATATAAAACTATTCTCCAGGGGCCGTGCATTTTCCTTCTGTACTAGTTTATAATTTGTTTATGATACCTGTTCTTGCCGGTCGACTTTTGTATTATCTAAAAGCGACCGGGGGTTGCAGGCATTTAATTTTGCGATCCAAATAGTTTAGGCCTGGAACACCTTAGACAAATTGGCTACTGCATCGTTTCCAACCGAATCCAGTTCTTTTAGATAGGTGTTAATTTTATTACTTGAAATCAGACAAGGATAATTGGCCTACCCTGCCTTCTTTAACAGAATAATTACCTTGAATACCTCCATAAATTCCTGTTTTCCCTCCGGAATAGTCCGTTTTAGCATATTCTCTTCCAGCTTTTAAAGCAAATGAAATTAGAAGAAGTAGCTGCTCTACTTAAAACTTTCCTCTATGGAGACTCTGTTTCTGCCAAGCCTTTTACTCTGCAGCATCAAGGAGTCTGACCTTTTAACCAGGCTTTCCACTGTGCCGTTGGGATTGGCCATCGCCGCTCCAACCGATATTGTAACTGAAACAATTTTGCCGTTTACAGGAACGAAAGACTGCTTGACGAGGAAACGAAGCATATTCGCCTTTGAAAAAAGGGAGTGAAGGCTGTTACATTGAACAACCGCAACAAATTCTTCCCCGCCCCAGCGGCAGACGACTTCATTATTACCGATGCTGTTATTCAAAGTTCTTGAAACCATTTTCAGCACATTGTCGCCAACGTCGTGACCGAAGGAATCGTTCACATTTTTAAAGAAGTCAATATCAATGAAGAGAACGCCGAAAAATGAATATTTATATACTTTTAGTTCATTTATTTTATTTTGCAGATGAACTTCCAGATACCTTCTGTTTAAAAGATCAGTAAGAGGATCAACCAGGGACAGGTTGCGGTATTTCTCCAGTTGGTCAAGCAAATTGGAACGGGCAGTATTATCGGTGAAGTTTTCAACCGCTCCGATAATTGCTCCTGAAGAGTTCCTCGCCGGCGAGACATGTACAAGAACCGGTACCCGGTGTCCCTCTCTGTGGCGCACAAAAACCTCCGCCTCTTTTTCCTTGCCTTCCTTGATTGACTGCGCCAGCGGGCACGTGTCCACACAGAGCAAAGAGCCGTTTTTATTGATATGTTTAAGCAGGCTGTCATGGCAGTGGGCTCCAATTACCTGTTGTTTTGTAAAACCAGTAATCTTCTCAGCTGCCTTATTCCAGAAAGTAATTCTTCTGTCTAAATCTACGAAATAAACACCGTCATAAAGATTATTTTGCACGGGCCAGAAACTATTCACCACAAGTTGTTTTGTTTTTTGGAAAAGAAGGTTTGTGCTGTTTGAAAAAATGATATACTTAACGAAAATTAAAAAACAGTGGGCAGGACAATGCTGTGCCTGCCGGATTCACTGAATACTTATGTAAACTCATTATTTAATAAGTCCTTGTTTAAAGGAGGAGATGTTCCAGGATGGGCCTGTCGAGTTTGGAAAGGGTTATGCTGATTAATCAGAATAAAATTTTAGAAAAGCTGTATCCCGATGAGGCAAGCCATTACGGAAGGCTTATCAAAGTCCTCGAGAGGGGTTATGAACTAGCATTATGACCGGATTTATGAGGATCTCTGGGAAGAAATGAGCGAGGCGGAATGCACGGAAGTACTCGAGATTATTGATCTCTACAGGGTCCTTGCAGCCACCCTGGATAAATACGGGGATAACCCGATTGTTAAAAGAGAGGACGTCAGGTTTCCCGGTTTTGACTGCGGCAGTGAAGCAAAGCAGCATTTTTTTACCCAGTATTTCTTGCATGATCTGGTCCGCTTTAAAGCACTGCATAGTCCGGATGGCCAGTATGACTCCCATAGACCTATGCTGCCTGTTTACCGGAAAATGATGCAGGTCTGGTACCGTTTTCCCAAACAGGTTCAGCCTGATGCTGGAACAGGTCTTGCTCGTTTTAAAAGCAGATGACGGTCCGGTAAACGACCCCTATGGGGAAATATAATCCCCTGTCCGTGAAAAAGGACAGGGGATACGACGCAAATGCAGCAAGTTCCTGTTATGAGATGCAAGTGTTTATTTATTTTTTAATTTTTATCGGGATTCGCACCAGGTCCAGGTCCCTGCCGTCCTGGGGGCTGGCCCAGTAAACCTCAAGGTATCCTTCCCTGGCGGCAGCCGGCGCTTCAAAGCTTATGCCGGTATTGAAATCACCTCTTAATGGGGCGCCTCCGGCAGCCATTGTGTTGGCCTGGGCGATATTTTGCCCGTCTTTGGTGACAATGCGCATGGAAACAACGGCCTCAAAAACCATGGCGCTGCCGCGTACGGTTAGGGGGCTGGAAACCTCATTTTCCGGTCTTGGCGTCGTTACCCAGATTACCGGCTCCCTGACGTAAGACAGATCGCGTTTGAAGGGTTGTTCATATAAACCTACATGTCCCCACCAGTCTTTTGTCCTTTCGTTAAGTTTCCCCTCAACTTTAAAGGCCACCGTGTTTATTGTGGGGAATTCGGTAAGAGTATTGACTATGCTCTGGATGCCAAAAGCCTCACCAGAAGAGCCCACGTTCGCGTCAAGGACTTCACGTGAAAAATCGACTGTAGCAAGGCCTTCGTTAATTGAAATGCCGAGTACTTTCGTGCCTTTGGGGATTACTTTGAAAGCATTTTCAGTTGACGGCTGACTATTGATTAGTTCCTCCAGTGCAGCTTTGGCTACCTGCGCTGTTTTGGGTACAGTATGTTCCTCCCGGACCAGAAATAAATCTGTGCCCGTGTCTTTGAGAAAGTACAGTGCAACCTGCATTGTTTCCGGTCTTTTTTCTTTTTGGCTATTGGAGGGTACGCCTGGGGTCACTTTTTTGTTGGAGGTCGCGCAGCCGGCAAAACCGGCGCAGATAATAAAAAATAAAAAAAGCGCAGCGAAGGTTCTTGTAAAAGACCTTTTCAAGCAGGATCGCCCCTTTGACATAAATCTTTCCTTTAGTCCTAGTTTTAATTTAGTATATCTCAAACTTGCCGTTTATAGTAAGGTATTTTAAAAATAAACAGGGGGAGGCCGGTATTATAGCTCCCCCAAATACAAAAAGCGGTGGCTTGGTTGTTGCAATGAGCCTTTGTTTATAATATACGCATATTTTATTTTGAATTTAGGGGTGGGAAAATTATATTTGAAAAAGTATTTGGGCCGCCAGCACAGGGATCGAAACAATGGTACCGGAGTAAATAGCATACGGTTCAAGGGAAACAATCGCCAGCAGGAATATTATAGTCAAACCTACCAGAAGGATAGTCAGGGCAATTCCATTGGGTGTTTTCGGCCATGCTGCCCGCAATAGCGAGAATCGGCGCGATAACGCCGAACCGTCCGATCAGCATGGCGGCGGCGGTAGACAGATTATAGAAAGGCGTGTTCGCGTTCAAGCCGGCGAAGGCGCTTCCGTAGTTCCCGGCTGTTGAGGAGAATGCATAAAGCAATTCACTCAGCCCGTGCGGGCCGGGGTTGAGGATGGAAGAAGTTCCCATCTCGGTCACCGCAGCCAGGGCGCTTAGGACGGGTATAACGGCTGAGGGAATAAGCACCGTCAGTGTCGCTATCTTTATTTCCCGGGATTCGATTTTTTTACCCGGGTACTCCGGGGTCCTGCCGACCATCAGACCGACAATAAATACGGTCAGGATGACAAACATAAGCATGCCGTACAGGCCGGAACCGACTTCCCCAAAAACAACCTCTCCCAGTTGGATTTGCAGCAGGGGTGCGAGTCCGCTTAAGGGCGTCAGGCTGTCGTGCATTGCGTTGACCGCTCCGCAGGAAGCCGCCGTGGTAACAGTTGCAAAGAGGGCGGAGTTGGCCACGCCAAATCTTACTTCTTTTCCTTCTAGATAGGGTCCGCTTACGTCGAGGCTTTTGACAAGCTGGTTGCCCGAAATTTCGCTGACATAGCAAAGACTAAGAAAAATTATAAATAAGGCGAACATCGCAGCAAAGATAATCCTGCCCTGCCTGACGTCGCCGACGATATGAGCGAAGGTGACGGTAAGCCCAAGCAAGCATCGCCGCCGATAATATCCCGCTAAAAATAAGGTCTGTCATAATTTACCCTCCTTAAGTCTTATCTATATATTTTGTACCGCCGGGGCTTGTTGATTCATTTTCTGTCTCTACATTAACTCTGTCAGGCATAAAAAAGGGATCAAGAAGACTTGCAAATATATAAAAAATATATAAAGATTAATAGCAGCGGATTATATATACATTAAAAGGCATCTTTTTAAAATTATCTGGAATTGCCCGGCGAAAAATTCATGGGGGTTTTAAAACTTGCCTGTCTACACTTTTGATGGAAACGATTTAAAAATAATGCTCCGGGGGGCTGCTGACCTGCTTGGAGAGGCGAAAGGGGAAATTGATTCCTTGAACGTCTTTCCTGTGCCGGACGGTGATACCGGAACAAATATGTTCAACAGCCTGAAGAGTGCGGTCCGTGAAGCCGAAAGCGCCGATACAGAGAAGATCGGCCTTGTGGCGGCTGCAGCCGCCAGGGGATGCCTGCTGGGCGCCAGGGGGAATTCAGGTGTAATCCTCGCACAGTTTTTAAGCGGTTTTGCCGGTATCTTGAAAGACAAAGAAACAGCCGCGGCGCAGGATATCGCCCGTGCATTCAGGGAGGGAGCATTTTTTGCCCGGCAGGCGGTTATGAACCCGGTCGAGGGAACTATTCTTACAGTATTCCGGAAATCGGCCGAAGGCGCCGGAACGGTTACGGCGCAAAGCGACGACCTGCTCAGACTCCTGGTTTATATCCTAAAAGAAGCTTTTCTGGCGTTACAGGAAACGCCGGAACAGCTTGAAGTCTTGAAAGAAGCGGGAGTGGTGGACGCAGGCGGCAAGGGTTTTGTCGTCATTTTGGAAGGTATGCTGCAGGCTTTGAAAAAAGCCTCCCCGTTTTCAAAAGAATCCCTGTCAGCGGCGGAAGAAAAGGGCATATTATTTAAAGGCGACACGCAGTTCCTGAACACTGCATATAACAAAATCAAGTTTGCTTACTGCACCGAATTTTTAATAAAAGGTAAAGCGGTACCGGTCGATAAAATAAAAAAAGAACTTGCCGGCCTTGGTGATTCGATGCTTGTTGTGGGGGATGAAGGAATAGCCAGGGTCCATATTCACACCAACCATCCCGGTTCTGTCCTGGAAAACTGTTTATTGTATGGACTTATTGATGACATAAAAATAAATAATATGCTTAAACAGAGCAAAGCGCTGCTAAGTATTCCGGCGGAAGAAACAGCCTGCAAACCAGCAAAGAAGGCAAGTACCGGCGGGGAAAGCGGGAAAAGGAATTATGCCGTCGTTTCCGTGGTATCGGGAGACGGTTTGAAACAAATCATGAAGAGCCTTGGCGCTGATGTAATAGTCCCGGGCGGGCAGACGCTCAACCCGAGCACCGGGGAAATCCTCAACGCAATCGAAGAAGCGCCGGGCAGAAACGTTATTGTGCTTCCTAACAATAAAAATGTTATTCTTTCGGCTAAGCAGGCGGGTGAAGCATCCGCCAAGGATGTTGTTGTGGTTCCTTCCAGGACTGTCGCCCAGGGTATCGCAGCCCTGTTTCAGCTTGAAAGGGAGGACAGCGCTGATCAAGCTGTACTGAAAATGAATTCTGCCCTGTCTTGTGTTTCTTCGGGTGAAATCGCCTTCGCCGTTCGTGAGATAGTGTACAACGGGCTGAAAATAAACAAAGGGGATCTGATTGGTATCTGGAACGGCGAACTGAAGTCAGCCGGTAAAGAACTCGGAACTGTACTGGCCGATTTGTTATCTGAAGGGGTAGACGGAGAAGGAAGACTGATCACCATCTACTACAGCGATTCCGTTAAAAAAACGGAGATTGAGAATATTGCGGCGGAGATTAACCGGCAACACCCGTCCTGGGAGTTTGAGCTTCATTACGGCGGGCAGCCGGTATACGAGTTAATTATTTCTGCAGAGTGAGTCTTGAAAGGGGAAAGCTCTTGCAAAAGCTGCATATTGTTACCGACAGTACGGCGGACCTGCCTGAAACCCTAGTCGGGGAATACGATATTACGGTAGTGCCGCTGCATGTCATTTTTGGATCAGGCGAGTCATTTCTGGACGGTGTGGAAATCTCAACTACCGAATTTTACATGCGCCTGAAGCAGTCAAAGGAACTTCCCAGCACCTCCCAGCCTACGCCTGCCGAATTTGCCGCCATGTATCAGAAACTGGCCGGCCCCGGAAAAAGTATTATCTCTATTCACATTTCCTCGGGAATGAGCGGAACTGTGCAATCGGCCAACCTGGCGTCCCGCATGGTTGAGGGAGCGGATATAGAGGTGATTGACTCCCGGGTCGTCAGTATGGGCCTTGGAATTATCGTCCTGGAGGCGGCCAAATGCGCTCGGGAAGGTAAAATCAAGCAGGAAGTCATCGGCGTGATCAGGAAAACAATTGAAAAGATGGAGATCTTCTTTGTAGTGGAAACGCTGGAATACCTGGCCAGAGGAGGCAGGATAGGCAAAGCGCAAGCCTTGCTGGGAACCGTCTTGAACATCCGGCCCATCTGCACTATAAGTGAAGGAATTATTCATCCATATGAAAAAGTCCGGGGGAAGACCAGATCAATCGATCGCCTTGTCCAACTGGTTTCGGAAAGAGCGGCTCAAAGGCCAGTAATCTGCTCTTTCATCCACAGCGCCGACCCTGCCGGTCTTGAAGAACTTCGTACGAAAGCCGCAGCAAAGCTAAACCTTCTTCATCCCCCTATCGAATCTGAACTTGGGGCTGTCGTGGGGACACATGCCGGGCCCGGAGTGCTTGGAATAGTTTTTTTACCCGTTTAATTCCTGATGAGAGTGCTCCAACTCGAAAGGCCAGGCAGACAGGCCCCCTTCCATAAATTTTACGTCTTTAAACCCATGTTCTTGAAGAATTAGCTGAGCTTCGTATGAGCGTAGGCCGTTTTTGCAGAATATTATTATCTCTTTCTCCTGGGAAAGTTCGCCGGTGCGCTCGCGAAGCTGGTCGAGCGGAATTAAAAAAGTTTTCTTGTATGGCAAGCCAACATCCTGAAACTCCTTGGGGGAGCGTACATCAAGGAAAATCATGTATGGCAGGCCAACATCCTGAAACTCCTTGGGGGAGCGTACATCAAGAAAAATTAAGTCGTCATTGCGATCGATCTTTTCTTTAACTTCCAACGGACTGATGGAATTAGCCAGTCCCGCCATCTTGTTGCGCAGGGAGTTTGCGGCGTGCGCAAGCGGGTCAATAGCGGTGGAAAATGTAGGCGCGTAAGCAAGGTCCAGTGAAGCCAACTGATCCACAGTCGCTCCCAGGGTAATCGCGCAGGCCAGAACATCGATCCTTTTATTGGCATCACCCGGTCCGACAATCTGTGCGCCCAGAACCTTTCTTGTCCTCCGGCAGGCCAATAGTTTGATAATTATAAAATTGCTCTGTTTAATATAATGCTCCCGGTCAGATTCAGCGGCAATTATGGAAACCGGCTCAAAGCCCAGTTTGACAGCCTCTTGTTCTGTCAACCCTGTTCTCGCAACAGTGTAATCAAACATCCTCATGATGGACGTTGCCGTAGTTCCGAGAAATCTGTCTTCTCCGCCGGTTATATTGTCACCGATTACCCGGCCCTGCCTGTTAGCCATAGACCACATTGGCGTATAAACATGCTGAGCGGAAACAATATTAATGCTTTCTACGCAGTCCCCGCCGGCGTATATGTCAGGGTCGCTTGTCTGCAGACGGTCATTTACCAGAATGGCCCCGTTGGGACCCAGAGCCAGCCCCGCATTTTCAGCCAGTTCAACATTGGGGCGCACGCCAGTAGAAACTATAACAAGATCGGCTTCAAAGGTTCCGCTTTGTGTAACCACTTTTTTGACGAATCCTTCGTCTCCCTCCAGCCGCAGCACTTTTTCGGAGAGAAACAAATTTACACCGCTGGTACGAAGCCGTTTCTCCACCAAAAAAGCCATATCCGTGTCGAGAAGCCCGGGAAGAACATGATCCTTTGCTTCAAAAATGGAAATCTCTATATTATCTCTTCTTGTTGCGTTAAAAGTTACGGCCAGTTCAATGCCGATCATCCCGCCGCCTATAATGGCCAGTTTTTTTATCTTTCCGCTTTCAAGCAACGCTTTTACAGCCTGAGCGTCTTCAATATTCTTCAAGGTATGCACATTTTTTAAATCAAGGCCAGGGACAGGTGGGAGCGCTGGCCTGCTGCCTGTTGCAATAACCAGCTTGTCATAAGGGATAACTTCTGCTGCGCAGGTTGACAGGTTGGTTATGTGCACAGTTTTGGCAGCGCGATCTATTGAATCAGCATGCGTTCCAGTAAGAACTTTGACGTTCTTTATTACCTTGAAAAAAGCAGCGTCTCTGAGGACACCGAGAGACATAGACATAAGCTTGGTATGCTCCCTGACCAGATCGCTGTTGTTAGTAGGAATGCCGCATCCGGCGTAGGAAAGGAAGCCCCCTTGTTCAATAATAGTTATCTGGGCGTCTTTATCCCGGCGCCGGGCTCTTGCCGCAGCTTTTGGCCCAGTTGCCACACCGCCGATAATAACGATCTGCAGACCCATCCTAAGATCACCTCCTGCGAATTATTAAGTTAATATTCTTCAAAATGAAACGATTTCCTTCCGCAACTCGTCAAATTATTACAAGGAAAAAAGCAGGAAACACCTTATAATGAGAGTATACAACAAGCTGTCATAAATGATCTTCCCTTCAAAAAGAATATGTCATAGAAAAGTGCTGCATCATCCTGTGACAGTTTCATCGTCTAAGCATCTCCAATCCAGGAAATTTCAAGTGAATTGCCGCCTCGATCACTATAACAAAAAAAGCGTCCCCTGGAAAGAGGCGCCAGGAAAAAGAGGCAAGATTAAACCAGAAACATACGGAAGTCCTTGTCGAGAGGATATAGATAGATCCAAATGTCCTCGTCCAGGAAATAATCGAAAATCTTGAAGCGGCTCTGGATCAGTTCATCAGCATACTTACTGCGTTTGAAACCGGACCGGATAAAAGCTAACATTCCTATCCCCTTCCTTTGATTGTGGCAGTATTTTCCTGTACCCGTTAACTAAAAAATTAATCTGGAAAATTGGCGGGTGATTGTTATAAAATAGAGAAAAGAAAGGGATGATGGTTGCAGCATGACAAAAATCATACTTATTGCCCTTGTTCTGGTTATTGCAATTGCCGCAGCAGTTGTTCTAACCATTTTTTATTCCCGCAAATCGGAAATTGAGAAGCTCAAGCAGAAGTACAGGCGTTTGACCTTTATGCCGCCGAATGCGGCTGACGAGACCCTGCGCCTGCAGATCATCAAGCTGAAAAACAAACAACCCGGACGTACCGAAAAATGGTATATAGAAAAGGCGATTTACGACCTGGAAAGAAATAGAAGATAAAAAACTCAACAGGGCTTTTGATCAGCACAGAATAGGGAGAGGTGTCCTTATTTGTTGGATGTTGTTGATTTGGGAAATAGGGTTTATCAGATGGATGTTTACGGTGAGGGAAGGCCGGGGAGGACTTCGGCTTATCTGATCAGAGGCAGCAAGATGGCTATATTTGAAACAGGAGCGGCCAATTGTCATGAGCGCCTGCTGTCAGGACTTGCGGAGCTCGACGTGCGCCTTTCTGAAATTGATTATGTGATTGTCTCACATGTCCACCTGGATCACGCCGGTGGGGCGGGCACATTAATAAAGAAACTGCCCAACGCACGGGTGGTTGTGCACCCTGAGGGGGCAAAGTTTCTGATGGATGCTCCCAGGCTGGAAAAGGGAGTAAGGTCCGTCTATGACGTGCCAAACTTTTATGAAATTTTCGGCCAAACGGAATCGGTAAGCAAGGAACTTATTTACACGCCTGCGGACAAGGAAGAGATCGATCTCGGCAGCGGGCGGGTGATTAAAATATACCATACGCCGGGACACGCCAGGCACCATATCATAGCTGACGATCCATTTTCCAAAGGGCTTTTCTGCGGCGACGCCCTGGGTACCGTCTATTACCCGCTTTCAAGTGTCATTGGTCATGACTTCATTTTCTACGCCACGCCTCCGCATGATTATGATCTTGACGAAGGAATTGCTTCCTGCGAAAGGATCGGAAGACTTGCCCCGGGAAAACTTTACTTTTCACATTTCGGCGTGATCACGGAAGTGGAAGATATCTTAAGACGCACTCCGGTCTTTATGAAAAAGCTTACCGGCGGGGCAGGGGAGGCCCTGGACAGGGGAGGCACTTTGAAAGACGTCGAAGAAGTTTACTGGAAATGTATCGCCGACCAGTTGGCCGAGTTCAGTAAACTGGACTGCCGCGATTACATCCCGGAGATAGACATCTGGGTATGCTCCCAGGGATTGGTCAAATATCACAGCAGAAAAGAAAAAGCCAAAGCTTAAAGATAAATTGAAGACGCCCTTAGTTTTAACCAAAAGCGCCTTTATATTCGAAATGATAACACATAAAGGTGATGTCAAGGCACGGAGGTTCCTGATTGCAAAGCTCCTACAATAATGTCTATGTTAAAGGCTGTTATAAAGACTGCGTATTACAAGAGAATCTTAAAGTTTTATAGTTTGAGAATTAAACTCGAAGGATCCAAATAGGTCGTTTGAGTTTTGTTATTTTTTTGCCCCGCTTTCCGGTATGCTGATATTTCCTCTGGCCAAGGAGGCAAAAATGCCGAAAAAGCATGTTACGGCAAAGATTGCAAACGAAATCTTCACGCTTTTAGTCAAAAAACCGGCCAGGGCAGGGCTTAACTGAGCGTTTCCTATATGCAGGTCGATAATCAAGGTTGCAATAGCCATGCTGACAGCCTGGCCGATCAGCCGCATTGTGCCGAGTGATGAGGAGGCCACGCCGTAAAACTGTTTGGGCACAGACCCCATGACGGCGCTTGTATTGGGGGAAGAAAAAAAGGCGAAACCTGTTCCCAGCAGCATCAAATTCAACACCAAAAGCCATGCGGGGGTAGTGCTGCTTAAAAAGGCGAAAAAAACAAGTCCGAGCGTGGAAAGGCCCATTCCAAAGGAAGAAACAATCCGCGGCTCGACGCGGTCCGACAGGGAGCCCGCAAAAGGGGACAACAGGGCCATGATGATTGGCTGGGAGAGCAGTATGAAACCGGCTGTTTCAGAATTATACCCCTGAACAACCTGCAGGAAAATGGACAAAAGGAACGCTGTGGCAAATGTGGCGGAATAATTGATTAAAGCAGCGATGTTCGAAAAGGCAAAAGCGATGTTGCCGCCGAAAAACTTGATATTGAAAATTGGTTGTTCGGTTTTTAACTCCTGAATGATAAAACCGATGATAACGAACAATCCCAGGGCGAGGATGTATTTGGCCGATGAAGATGTGGCAAGGGAAGAAAAACCGTAAATAAAGGCAACCATTCCGGCCATGTACAGCAAAGCGCCTGTTTTGTCATACTTTTCGCCCTTTGCTCCAATCCATTCTCCTTTTAGCCTGGTTGCAGCAATGAAAAGCGACGTAACACCAATCAAAAAGACAAAGTAAAAGATTGACTCCCACCCGAGCCGGCGGTTAAGGATACCGCCCAGTACAGGTCCAAGGGACAGTCCGGTATAAACAGCGGCGGTGTTGATGCCGAGCACCTTGCCCCTTTCACTGGGGTGGTAAACGGCTGTCAGAATGGCAATGTTTGTACTGAAGCTCATGGCGGAGCCGATCCCCTGGATCACCCTGAAAACGATCAGTGATTCCGTTGACCAGGCAGTTCCGCAAAGCAGGGACGATATACAGAAGATTGACAGACCAAAGAGAAAGACTCTTTTTCTGCCGATAATGTCACCGAGCCTGCCGAAGGGGAGCAGGAGGGCGGCTGAAGTAAGCAGGTAGCAGCTAACAATCCAGCTCAGCAGAACAGCGCTGCTGCCGAATTCCGCTCCTATGGAGGGTATGGCCAGGTTAACCGCATTGCTTATAAAAGGGGTGGAGAAAGAAGCCAGGGTTGAGACGATCAGCGCATACTTTTTTACAGATTCGTTATTTTCAATTTTGTCCATAAACATAACCCCTCTGGCGCGTTTTCACAAATCATAGCAGGTTACAAGAGCAAAGGCAAGATTATTACTGTGCAGCGCAGGTAACAGCAGCAGGCGAAGGGAGGAAAATCAGATTTAAGGCGCGAAACCGATTTTATGCCGCCTTTGAGGAGATGCTGTTTGGAAAACTCCCAGACCTTGACATGCCGGACGGCCTTGTATAAAATCTTACTGTATAACTGAATAATACATGCAATCAGGTTCACGGAGAGATCCGTGAATAAGAGGGAAGACGGTGTAAATCCGTCGCGGGCCCGCCGCTGTAATCGGGGACGAAACCGGTGAGAACCACTGCAATGTTCATAAACTCTGAGGAACTTGCGGGAAGGTACCGGGAATAGGTTGAGCCGAGAGCCAGAAGACCTGCCTGACCAGCTTTAATTTTCGCATCTTCGGAGGCTGAGGTGTTGATAATAAGTGATGCGCGGTCTTATTACGGGCTTCCTTCTAATCATCTAAAGTTGGCGGGGGGCCCGTTTCAGTTTGTCCGTTTTTGCATTTAACCAATAAATAACAAGAGAGGTGTATATTATATGATGGCGATTTCAGCAAATCTGGGCTTTCCACGTATTGGCGTCAAGCGTGAACTAAAGCATGCGATCGAACAGTACTGGACCGGAATTATCAGTGAACAGGAGTTAAAAAGGACAGCGGCGGAATTAAGGCAGAAGCACTGGAAATTGCAGCGGGATCACGGGATATCACATATTCCTTCCAATGATTTTTCGCTTTATGACCATGTGCTTGATACAGCGGTTATGGTCGGCGCAGTACCGCCAAGATATGGCTGGCAAGGTGAGACAGTCAGCCTTTCCACATATTTTGCCATGGCACGCGGAACAAGTGATGTTACCGCAATGGAGTTGACCAAGTGGTTTGATACCAATTACCACTATATTGTCCCTGAATTTTACGCCGGACAAACATTTTACCTGGCCTCCGCCAAGCCAATCGACGAGTTCAAGGAAGCGCTGGCGCTTGGCATATTGACGCGCCCCGTCATACTCGGGCCCGTATCTTTCCTGATGCTTGGAAAGAGCGTTGACGGGTCTTTTTCGTTGAGTCAGTCTTTAAGCAGGATACTTCCTGTTTATGAATCGGTTATTTCCCAGCTTGCAGGCGCCGGAGCCGAATGGATACAGATTGATGAACCCGTTTTGACACTGGATCTATCACAAGAAGTAATGGCTGCATTTCCTTGTATTTACACGCGACTGCATCGTGCGGCGGCATCCGCCCGGATATGCCTGGCTACCTATTTTAACAGCCTGGGAGATACGTTGCCTATGGTTTGCCGGTTGCCCGTGCAGGCTCTGCACGTTGATTTGGTAAGGGCGCCTGAACAAATTGATCAAATATTACATTTTGTGCCGGAGACTATGTGCTTATCCCTGGGGATTATTGACGGGCGAAATATTTGGCGGACTGATCTTGATATCGCGCTTGCTGTACTGGAGCTGGCCAAAGGCATTCTACGCGGAAGAAATATTATGGTTGCTCCATCATGTTCGCTGATTCACTGTCCCGTTGATCTGGCTGAAGAGAGTAAAATAGATGATGAGACAAAAGGCTGGCTGGCTTTTGCAACTCAAAAACTGGACGAAATATCTGTGCTGACAAGAGCTCTCAATGAAGAACACGAAGCGGTAAATGAAGAATTATTGGAGAGCGGCAGACGAGTAGAGAATCGCAGACAGTCCTACCGGATTCATCAACCCGCCATACAATCGCGCGTTGCATCTATTGACGATTCGATGCTGAACCGAAAGAGCGCTTACTCTGCCCGGCGTGAACTTCAACACTCGTCGTTGCGTCTGCCGGCGCTGCCTACTACTACCATCGGTTCTTTTCCGCAAACAGCCGAAGTCCGCACTATACGCGCCGCTGTGAGGAAAGGGGAAATTACCAATGAACAATATAGTGTTTTTCTAAAGAAAATAATCTTTGAGGCCATCCGTTTTCAGGAAGAAATTGGACTGGATGTCCTGGTGCACGGTGAGGCCGAGCGTAACGATATGGTGGAATACTTCGGTGAGCAGTTAGACGGCGTTATGTCGACGCAAAACGGGTGGGTGCAAAGCTACGGAACGCGGTGCGTCAAGCCGCCGATAATCTTCGGCGATGTTTCCCGTTCGTCGGCAATGACAGTGGATTGGATTATATATGCGCAATCAATTACAAATAAACCTGTCAAAGGTATGCTCACAGGGCCGGTTACCATACTTCAATGGTCATTTGTCCGTGATGACAAACCGCTTCGAGATATCGCATTTCAACTGGCGCTGGCGCTGCGTGACGAAGTGGCAGACCTCGAAGCGGCTGGTATCAAGGTTATACAAATAGATGAACCGGCGCTGCGTGAAGGACTGCCTTTGCGGCGTAAACAGTGGCCGGCTTATCTTGAGTGGGCGGTAAGTGCCTTTAAACTGGTTTCGTCCGGTGTGCGTGACGATACACAGATTCATACGCATATGTGCTATTGCAATTTTAATGATATTATTGACTCAATTGCCGCATTAGACGCGGATGTCATATCTATAGAAGCTTCCCGGTCCAATATGGAACTGCTGCAAGTGTTTGCTCAATTTCAATACCCTAACGAGATTGGTCCGGGTGTTTATGATATTCATAGCCCCCGTGTGCCTTCAGTTGAAGAGATCAGCAGTCATCTTCGCAAAGCATTGACAGTTCTGGATAGCGGGCAAATATGGGTAAATCCGGATTGTGGGCTAAAAACACGCGGTTGGCCTGAAGCAAGAAAATCCTTGAAAAATATGGTTGCCGCCGCCCGCTCGGTACGTTCAGCGTTATTAAGCGATCAGGACGATAGGGGATAAAGTATCTAAAATGGGCTGCAATTCTATTAAAATTAATGCAATTCCCTTGCAGCATTGTGTATCACTTCCAAAATACGCGCACGAAGACGGTGGTGACGCTGCTGCGGACGCATTTGCCGCAGTTATAGAGCCGGTTGATATTCTTCCGGGTGAAACCTGCATCATACCGCTTGGTTTTAAAATTAAGGTACCGGATGGCTTTATGCTTGCCGTACTGGGGAGATCGGGGCTTGCGGCAAAAGGGATCCAGGTCCCCAATTCGCCGGGAGTTGTGGACGGCAACTACCGCGGAGAGGTATGCGCGCTATTATATAACAGCCTGAGAGATAAAGCTTTCACGGTCAGTCGCGGGGACCGTATCTGTCAGGTTGCTCTTATTCCTGTATTTAACATCAGATGGAATATAGTGAAAGAACTTCCGGAAACATCACGTGGAGCAGGAGGGTTTGGCTCTACGGGGGTTGATATAGAATGATGTTTAGTATAATATCAACGAAGGAGAATCGAATATGCAATTCAGGTTGGTAAAAGTTGCAGGAGTAGATGACGCGATCATCTCATTGCTTATGTCGAAAAGGAGTTACACTTGCGAGAAAGCTGATCATGTCCGCAGGACAATTGCTCAGCATTCCGACCGTGCAGGATTCATTCATCTGCCCGACAATGATACGCAGGAAACCGTCCAAATACGCGATTGGCTGGAAAGGATCACGAAATATGGCGCGCAACAGGGCTATAAGCGAAATCATGAAACCATCCTAAGGTTTATTGACTTTACAGTTGAAACTATCGGTTTGCACAAGGCCGGGATGGGGGATCTTGATGCGCACGCGCAGAGGATGAACAACCGTATTGTCAGATCGTCATCCAGGCTTGCCGAGTTTGCCAGCGGCGAAAAGAGTGAGTTTTACAACGAAAAGATAATGAGTGTGGGGGAAGTTATAAGCCTCATGCGAGAAAGCAATGCTGAGTTAACCATACCGGAGACTGTAGAGTTAAATGGTGTTGATTACAGATTTAACGGTTTCGGCTATATCAGCAAGGATTATTGTGACGACCAGGACGTTATACGGGGCACATACATGCTTTCAATCCCAAGCGATTCTATTTGGAAAGCTGATTTCATAGGAATGAAGCATATTTATGCCATGCGCAACAGACATACCCACGCGCATCCTGAACTAAGAGACGGTATGGAACAGGTAGCCGGGCAGATTGAACAAGCGCTCCCGATAGTGGGGAAAGCGATTGCTAACGAATGGGTTAACGGTGAGTGGGTTCATGTGAGTGAAACAGAGTTTAAAAAACGTTAAAAAAACTGCGCTTAAAATTAATAAGGAGAACAGTAATGATTTCTTTAAGAGAGATTGGTTTAAATATTGGTGATTTAGCTGCCAGATTACCAATTATTCAAGGCGGCATGGGTATAGGAGTTTCGTTAAGCAGGCTGGCGTCAGCAGTAGCCAACCAGGGTGGTATCGGAGTTATCTCTGCCGCAGGTATTGGAATGTCAGAACCTGATTTCTCAACAAACTACCTTGAGGCCAATATCAGAGCGTTCAGAAAAGAGATTAGAAAAGCCCGTGAACTCACCAAAGGGATTCTGGGTGTAAACATCATGGTAGTCTTGTCAAATTTTGGAGACATGGCTAAAACTGCAATAGAGGAAGGTATTGATATTATTTTTTCTGGAGCCGGCCTTCCGCTGAATCTCCCTGTTTTCTTAAAAGAATCAAAAGCTACGAAGCTTGTTCCCATTGTTTCTTCCGCAAGAGCAGCGGGCATTATTGCTAAAAGGTGGTTGGACAAATATCAATATGCTCCGGATGCCATTGTAGTAGAAGGGCCAATGGCAGGCGGCCACCTGGGATTTAAGAGTGACCAAATTGATGATCCTGCTTATAGATTGGAGAATCTTGTTTCTGAAGTGATTGGTGAAGCAAAAAAGATTGAAGACAAAACAGCAAAACCAGTTCCTGTAATTGCCGCAGGAGGTATCTATACAGGGGAAGATATCTATAAATTTATTCAGCTTGGAGCTTCGGGCGTACAAATGGCGACACGGTTTGTAACAACGGAGGAATGCGACGCTTCTTTAGGATTTAAAAATACATATATCAATTGCAGAAAAGAAGATATCGGAATTATAAAAAGTCCGGTTGGCATGCCTGGAAGAGCTATAATAAACGAGTTCATCAATGATGTCAATGCAGGCGGTAAAAAACCTTATAAATGCCCATACCACTGTATAATCACCTGCAATCGCGAGTCCAGCCCTTATTGTATTGCCCTTGCTTTGATAAATGCAAAAAAAGGCAGGATGAAACACGGGTTTGCTTTTGCCGGTGAGAACGCTTATAAAGCAGAAAAGATTGTTACTGTCAAGGATCTGATTAATTCTCTGGTTGAGGAGTATGACAGCATTGCTGTTCTAAAATAAAGGACTTTTGGATACCCCAAAGCTATCTGCAGCCTCGTTGATGAAGCAAAGCCCAGGCCGCAAGCTGTGACACTGGTCTCATATAATGGTTCCTGAAGACTTGACAATCTACGTACCGTAACGGCAAGCCCTGCCAGTATGAATATATTGAGTAACAAACTATAGCCTTGTAAACTTTAAAATGGGACGCTGTTATTCACAAGTGAGCGCTTTTTAGGAGTGTCGCTGCAGCAACCCGGTGAAGCTGCTTGCAGACTCTGTTCTACCCATGGCATTATAACAGCTCGCTTAGTTAGCCCAACTTTCCCCTCCAAAACCCCGAACTCCCCTTGCAGCCTCGATCCGTCAAAATAATTAGGTACTACATTCTGCGGTGCAAAACCGTATGTTTGTTTTTCAGAGGGTCCTTGATCCCAAGTTTCTTATAGATATCCCGTTGCTCGGGTTCCGGCTGGCCGGATAACCGGATACTGTAAAAGCCCGATTTTTAAAATACTATTTCTATTTAGGGAAGAAGCCCTGAATAAATGGATGGAGGAACAACTTTCAATGAGTAAAAGGATCTGGCAGGCTGATGATAGCTATTAGATAATCGAAAGCAGCCGGTTAGGGCTGCTTGATTCCGAGATGATCAGCTAATGCTTTTTGCAGAATTTGAGAAAAGTTAACATTTTCCTTTTCGGCAAGGGTGTTTAACCATGCGGGTATGGATAAAGTTTTCTTTATTGCTTTATTCCCGTATTTTTTCGAGTATTCATTCAAGTCAACACCGATAAGAGTTACGAACCCATTCGCATATTCGTCCGGAACGATTTGCTTAATGTCTGATGCTTTCGGTATTGGTTTATTATTTTCTACTTCATCCAATAACCATCCAGAAGCTGCGTCAATAGCCATGTCGATAGCGTCAGTCAAGGTATCGCCTTCGGTTATGCACCCCGGTAAATCGGGAAAAATAACAGTATACCCTCCTTCTTCGCAAGGATAGAAGCAAGCAGGATAAATTAATTTCATTCAGAATGACCTCTCTTTGATAAAAATAATATATTGCATTCATAAGCTGAGGCTTGTTTCAGCCCTGCTTGTTTCAAGATTGAGTTTATTGTCTTAGGTTTTATTTCTTTGTTGTGGTAGGGTATCGATATTTTCCGGGCTTGGTTGGGTGTTTGTAATAATAGTGAGATCCTGATGTGTATTCGTATTTCCAACCATCTTTTTTGATTATATTTTCTATCTCCCGGAATTTCATTTGTTTGTTATCTCCTTTCCACGGTTTAATAGTAATACGTATTATACGTATTGTCAACATATCTTTTAAAGTTTTTCTATCTCCAATGGCGGTTACAATACCGCCATTGATCGTTACTGAGCATAACGGGTGATCAACTGAACGATAGAAGTATTGAATTGATTTGTTAATAATAGTGTTGGTTCCTCGTGCCCCAGATCTGTGATTGCCAGTTGCCGCAAGCTCCCTTTGCAATCCTTTAATTGCACCCTGCTTTCCAGAACTCGCGGGTTTCTGTACTGGCGGGTCAACGCCGGTAAATTAACACGTTGCCATTGCGAGGGTGGGGTAGCATAGATCTCGGCTATCATTTTCTTGGTGCGCCGGCGCAGGGTGATAAAAGAAATACCGCGTTCACTGAGCTTTTCCAGGTTGCTGTAAGTAGTAAGCTGGGAATCAAAGACCAGTTCTTGCGGATAATGGCCGGTCTTAGCTTTCCAATACTCGGTGAAACGTAGAATTTCATCATCCCTTTCCGGCTTAGGAACACCGGCGTTGCCGTAGCAAATAACGTTCTCCTGAATATCTCTGGCCAAAAAGGTAAGAATTCCTTTCTGAGAACGGCTGCG
>JBAZGB010000047.1:0-20429 GCA_041653135.1 Eubacteriales bacterium
CTTGCGTTGCTTCCCAGTCCAAGATAAGGACATTGCCTTGAATAGGGCTGTAACCAAGAAATGGCATACCGGTTTGAACTGAGACAGCGATAAAACAGGCTACGTAGGATTTTCCGCTACCTCCATTTCCGAATAGTGAACTCATGTTCTCTTCAAGAACAAAAGGGTACATACGATATCGCGGTTTAGTTCTTTGTGGTAGATAACCAATCACAGTGGTAGGGTCACCTCGCCTGAAGGCTTCAATAGTTTTATAACAGGCCTGCTCAATAATTGTTTCCCACTCGAAATCGTCACGCCGTTTTCTTAGTGCCTCTGCCAGGCTCTTTTTTGCGGAAATAGAAAGCAGGTTCATCTTGGCCTGATAAACGTGAGACCTTTTGTTTTCCGTTCCGTTTAATTCAACATGAAATTCGCCATTCATGTTTTCACCCTCTGAAACGTGGTCAAGGGTAATATAAATACCCTCTTCAACCCAGTGAAGTTCATATACATCGCCAACAGAGTTAAGTATAGGAACACTGACAGTCATAAGGGCACCGTTCCCAAGGATTTGTCTGAGTTAATTAACTGGCGCAGCTTTTTGATTTCACCTTTTTGTGCGTAATACCTGGCTGACCGTTTAATAGATTCATCCTTCACAATTTTAGCGTAATCCAGGTAATCTAACGCACAGGGAGTTAAGTATATACAATGTTGCATTAAAGAGCAGTCATTGTCCTGTAAAATATCCAAATCTATCATTTTTTTTGCGACATTTATTATATGTGGGGCACCCTGACACTCTAGCATTGCATAATATATACGAGCTGTCCAAATCCACTGATCCGGACGATTGGTTTTTACACAACCTCTAAAATCAAAAGGTGCCACAATTTTAGAGACTTCTTTAATTGCCTTGGTTTGGCCTCCAGAAGAAAGAAGAAAAATCGAGCCTAATAGAGCTTGTTCCGCCTCTTCTACTGCCTGGGTTACTTCTGGTTCGTAATTTGACATTTGATCCCCTTCATTAACACCCGGGAGAGGAATAAAAGAGTGAGAAAAAATAAACCCCTCCCGGGTGGAACTATTACTTGTTATACTCAGAGGTAGCAATAACCCAATTGCTTTTTAATATGAGAAACGATTGAGCAGGGGTATTGGTCATATTATTGCGATCTCCACCTCCTAATTCAACATACATGTCGCGGGTTGATTTTCCAGGATTAAGCCGGCAGTATACCCTTTCCAGAGAAGCGTAATCTGGAATATCTTTATCCGTGATCGAATCCCAATCTTTTTCCGCAGTCCCCTTGGTACCTGAGGCAGCCGGACCGCTATCCGCCTTGTTTTTCTTGATTGTCCGTTGCTGGGAATCACCGTCCCGGTAATTAGTATTTTGACGGCTGCTGGTAGTGGTAGTGCTTGTTATATCACCCTCGTTGTGAGACAGACTATCTCCGTCCTGTGTAAATAAGTTTGAAAGACGGCCAGCAGACAGCGCCGCATCAACCAGGGCTCTCTTTTTGGCTATTTTTACCAGCGTGTTAACCTGTGAGTAAATATCATCATTAGGAATGCGTCCTATCTGTTGATTTATCATTGCAGGATTGTCTTCGTCAAATTGAACTCCGCAGCCGCCTTTTTTAGCCCAACAAAACCAGCCTCCCGTTTTGCTTTTGAAAATGGTTTCTCTTTGACACACAGGACATTTGCGCTGCTGTTCACGCCAACGGTATTTAGATTCCATGGAGTTGCATTCCCCTAAACCCTCAACAACAACCAGTCCTCTTGGAGTTTTTAACTGACATTTAATGAGGTACCTAAAGAAAGGTGAGACGGGGTCCCATTTTTCCACGCGATCTACAAATTCATATATGTCGCAAAGACCCAGAAGTTTCGTGATTTTCTCGGCGCCAGGCTTTAATAACGAATCTTTGTCAGAGCCAGGAAAAGGCGCGCCGTAATCGATGTCTTTAAAGAAAGTACTTTTTACCAGTTTTTGAAATCTGGATATTTGCTCCAGGTCATTTTTAAACGAGGCCTCGTCGGGCAGAAGAAAGCCATTTTGTGAATCCACGGTTGTTAGTTCATTTTCCAATTGCTACTCCTTATCTATTATTAGTTTTTCATTGAAGAAAGAAAGTGGTTAGCTCGATCCTGTTTCGCCCTTTGGTACTTTTTTCGTTACTTCCCAAATAACCGATAGTTTACGGACACTAACCACTTTCATCTAAATATTAAATACCGTGCTGTGTAATTAATTATTCACTGTTGTTTTATCCCTGTGAAGTAAGCCCACGTCGCCGGTTAAGACACCTATTGCGATATCACGTCCGTCAGTCTTCGGGTAGGTGTCCAATACCGCCAGTAATTCCTCGGCGTTTCGACATTCAACACCGCATTTATTGAATAAGCGGACAACGGCACCAATAAGATCCTCGTCGATCGCTTCCTCAGTCTCTTTTAAAAGATAGAATTTTGCGGGGACACCGGTGCTGGAAGGTCTGGTATCAAACGTCATGAGGTCCAGTATCGGGAAGGTGTTATCCAGTAGGCCAGGCCGAATCGTCTCCGTGGGTATATCAGTTATGTCTTTTGATCCACAAATAGGACATCTACCTTCGCAAACTTTATATTCCATAACTGATAATTCATAACCGCAAGAGTCGCAATTTTTTCCAGACGAAGCCTCATTTTCCTTTTCTGAATCAGCAGTTTTTTTTACAGTTTCAGGAACTAATTCATTTTCGGTATTAGAGTTTTTTTTACGCCCCCTTTTACCTTTGGCCTTTGGTGCGGATTCTTCGGCTACTGCTTCGGTAATGTCGGTATTGAGTTCTTCGGCTTTATCCTCTTCAATTGCCGCAGGAGGGGCTACGATTTCAGGAACCTGGATGGGAACAACTTTTTCAGCGATAAAGGATAACTGCTCTGAAACCTTGGTTATCCTGATATCATCCCCCAGGTAATCCGATCCAATGTCAAGATACATGGGATACCCCATTTTTTGCCAATGGAGAGCGCGGCCAATCTGGTCTATTGTGGTTTTGACGTTGAATGATACTGTTACGGTCTGCTGATGGTTTTTGTTTTTGTCATTAAAAACCGCCTGCATGTTTTCTACGCCTAAATGTATCTTACCTTTAAATGTCGGCAAATCTTACCTCCTAAAACTAAAATATATCTTCTTCGCTGTTAGGCGAAGGAAATTCAGAAATCCGATCCGGGTAAATTTGTTGTCTGTTGTCAGGTATTTCCCACGGGGAAACAGGTTCAGGGTGGGAGGTAAGGGCAATTGACCTAGCAATGCTTTCAGAGCAAGGGGTTAAACGGAAAATAGCGGACGGACCGATGAATTGAGTTGTGTAGCCTTTTTCCTCTTTCGGTATATCTATTCTTAATAATGCATGTCCGCCCAGGATATCTGATTCAGTAACCTTGCCGGCAATTCTAACATGTCCGAATAGTTCACAAATACACCATTCATCGAATTTCTGTGTATCCATTTAAATCCCTACTCCTTATTAACTATAAAACCGTTGTTTTTACGGTTTCTATTGAGTTTTTTTGGCAGAGAGAATATCCCCACTCGATACTAAAGGCGATTAGCTCAACAAGGCCGTATCCTCTCTTTCCGTATGCTTTATAGAAATCTGCTATGCATTTCTGTGCAGTATCTTCGTCAACGTGTTCAGTTACGATATGTTTTTCCAAGATTAATCCTCGTTATCTAGAATTTTAGATGATAAGAAAGCACCAAAATCAACATCTTTTTTAACCTGCTTCTCTATGCCTTTCCATCTTTTTAAGCAACTATCACAGATTTTATGCCCCTTATAATTATTGAGATTGATCTCTATATGCCCCTTACCAGTGTATATACCGCAGGAGCAGCACCGGGGATGAGTTTTAAACGGTATTTTACAAATAGCGCAAGTTGTTCTCGTGTAAATAAGCGTAGCCATTTTTCTCCATCAGGAAATAGTATTGACAGAATTTAACATACCGTTATAATATGAGTTTGAACGGTATGTTATCCGGTCTCTGCTACTCCTTATTATGTTCAGGTGTCGTCCGGTCAACGACACCTGAACCATTTTTAATCTGTATTTCCTGTAAGTTGCGATCACGGATCATTTTTTGTCTTCTAACTTCTAACACAGGAATAAAAGATAGGTTTCCGAATGTGATGTAAATAATACTTTCGGACCTGATCCAGCGATATATAGTCATATGACTTACACCAATCTGATTCGCCGCCTCTTGAACGCTAACTACTTCACCATATTTATATCTATTGTTTTCCATGTTAACAGCCTAACATAGAGGCTAAGCTTTTGTCAATAGGGAGAAGTGCGAGACTAGCAAGTTTAAGCGAGATCAAAGTATTCATAATTGGAATGGATAAACAGTGTATTCATAGATAAAATGAATGGATATTATGAATGATTACTATCGGGACGGAGAATAGACGAGATATTTCTCTTCATCCATTCTGCGTCATCGGGGGAGATTACCTCAGATGCTTTTTGTAAGCGTTTATCAATCCCGTTTTTGAGGTCCTCGGGTAAACTGGACATCAGATTAGACAACACCTCTGCATATTCTTTCATCATGTGATTATGGGGGAATTCGGTAGTGTCTATATTAAACATAGCGCCAATCGCCTTGTATAGCTCCATAATCGAGTAAAGAGCTGGGTATGGTACCGGTGTTAAGTAATCGGGCATGCCACTAATCAGACAGGCAGTATTCAATTTCGCTTTCTTGCCCAAACCAGCGAGTAATCCATTCATGCCGGTAAGGACCAGTAAACTATTTGGCCTTGGCAGTCCTGGTAAAAAATTGTTATTGTGCAATATTTCCTGAGCAAAAGCTTCATTGCTGGCAACTGCGTATACAAAGATACCCTGAGAATGATGTATTGGCATTGAAACGGCGCCAGCGGTATAAATCTCATTGATACCTAAAGTTTTAGCTAAATCCAGAATTTCATAGCACAAAGAATGTGCGCCTAGCGGATCATCCGGAATAGCGTCTCCCAGGCATAAAATAAAATCGCGCTCTTTACCGTGGTAATGATAGAATTTTATACTCGGGTATTCTATTTCCTGCAATATAAAACCTTCCGTTGGTATACTTAATGGAAAGTAGTAATCCTCCGGCTCTATGCGTCCGATCAACTCTGCATGTGTGCTAAGCTGAATAGCGGAAATGGTATAGTAACCAACATTGCCCATCCCTGGCCATGCGGCCAGTAATGCGGGGTTATTTAAATCGGGAAAATCCTTAATTTCCGTAAATGACATCTTCTACCGTTCCCCCTTTTCGATTTCCCGCGCACATTTTGAGCAGAGATCATCTGTCTCCCAGTAGCAGAAGCTGCCATCGTCTTCCTTGCACGGGTCAAAGTGCGTACATCCGCAAACACGACAATACGGTTCATGATCTTCCGTGGCGCACCCCGGGCAGATAAAGAAATGCCTGGTGGGGAAAGTTTTTTCCACCCACCCTTCAGGAGGGAATCCATTGTCTTCCGCTATGTCTATCCTCCCGCATAGGTTGCAACAGTAACAGGTTGGATCGGCACCGGGAAGAGGGGTGCAGTCATCGACTATCCATTTGCTGGCACCCTCAGGGTTTTCCTTGATACTTTTAATACGAATGGTTAAAGTTTGTCCGTCCTGGTGTGGTAATGAGTGGTCGGTATTAAAACACATTTCTATCATTTTCTTATTTTCACTCCTTTTAGCGTCTATTTGGTTGCCTATCTCGATAATTTTCTCCAGTTGACCTGGCTTTAATCGTGTAAAAAAATGCTGTTGGCGAGATCGTCCCATTTTAACCCCCGTGTTTTATTTTATTCAGGGCTAAAGCCTGTCATAGTCTTGGATAACTTGTGCCTGAATTCATACACAAAGAGATAAACTTTTTTGGCAATACGTCTTCCTTCAGGACACGCACTGTTAACGGCGAGGGCGGGTTTCTTTTCTTCACCGAAAAAGCATCCATCCTGGAATGGGAAAATAGTGCATGACAAGGGGCGGTCTTCATAGATTGAGCAGTTATATCCCGGTCCTTCGCCTGAACAAAAGACACAGGGAAACTCCATGCTGAATTCATCTTCGTTGACTTGCTCTATTTTGGCTCCCTGTGCTACAAAGCGGCTGACTTCAGGCCTTAGTAGTCCGATATCTTCATTCGTATCACCCAGGTTGCGCTTACAGCAAATACTGTCACATTTACCGCAATCAATAGCTGCCAGCAAAAGCGCTAATTGTCCGACGAATTCCCCGCCGTTACATATTGCAATAGGCAAGGGGATAGATTTGTGTGTACTTTCACACATTTCAATAAATAGGTCCAACTGTTCATTGAAAGCTCGCGGGCTTAAACTGATATCGACATAAAAGAAAGCTGTTTTGTTTGTCATATTTTTACTCCCAATTTATTTAATATGATATTTCTACATTAACACGTATATTCAGTAAGATCTTACAAATAGGGCAATTGATTTGCTTGTTTCCAGCCTTTAACATTTGGTATGTTTCATTTTCTATGGTTTCTCGGCAGTTAGGACAGAATATGGTTTCAGGGATAATTACGAAGTTAATGCCGCAACAATTATCACACATATTTGAATGAAGCATTGACTCCGTTGTATCATCCGGTTTCGCTTTAGGACAACCAAATACTGAATCATGGATACATCTTTTCACAATATTTCTCCTTACGATGTTAAATCAATAGATGAGTAATCGTTTTCTATCATGCGTTGCTTGAGTAGTTTTTTGAAATCTTCCAGCTCGTATCTTTTTAGTTTTTCGGTTTTACCGTTATTTAGTTCAATGATTTTGGCATATATCCTAAGTCTTTTGAGTTCTTCTTCTGTCATGTTTCACTAGGTGAGAAAAAGTCAAAGAGGGTAGGATTCTGGTTAACCTTTTCATTCTTTGCCTCTTCCTTTTTCTGCCTCCTTTCAGCAATATCCGATTCCAGACGGTGTTTTGCCCGGACTCCGTAAATCCAGCGTCTCAAATCGTTTAATTCCATCATCTGATAATTGTTCAGAGTGTCCTGGCGAATATCATCAGGTACTGGCTTGCCAATAGTATTGGACCGGTAAGCTTCATAAGTTTTAGTGAAGCAATATGCATAAATTTCGGTCCAATCTGAATCAAAAGGAGCCTCCAGGCTGGCGGTAGACAAATACCATGCGCATTCAGCCAGTGTGCCAGTTGGTTCCCTCTTTTCCTTATTCGCCTTTAAGTTTTCGAGAAGCCTCTCTATCGTAATGGCCTCTTTAATCCAATCCGGGACGGGCAAATTCTGTCCCTTATGATAGATAACAGGATCCGATAATGCCCCTACCATGTTTGAAATTTGTCTTGCTACCTCATGATTACTAATTCTTTCTTGTGAAACAGTTGTCAATATTTAAACTCCCAGCGTACTTAAATGCGCATCTATCCAGTCACACTCAGCCTTTAAGGCCTCGCTGCGCTTAGTGAAAGGCCCCAATACGGGGCCTCCCACTGGCTGCATATCAGCAGACCACATACCATTGATATCAGGTTCAACATGGCTAGCGCGCTGAATAACTGTTTTGCCCAGAGAATGAAGATTTAAGCGCTCATCATACATAGCCGTAATTAGTCCGCCAGAAATGTGGATTATCATCCCTGACCTGCTTGCATCGAATCGTTTTGACCTTCCTGATAATATTCAGACGTGAGCTCGATATCTGTTGTTTTTCCGATAGCGGATTCGATGGACCTGGTTATATTTTGGCACCCTTGCCCACTGACACCGTTAACAGAAATGGAAGTTTGACCGGTTTTATCGATTACTATTTTTATTTCAGCCACGTTAATCCTCCACCTGAATATTAAGCTGAACGCTTCCGTCCTGCAGGGATTCCTCGTAAACAGAATAACCCTGCCGCTGCGCTTCGGCCTTTGCGGCCTCTACAGCATATGCCTGTATCAGTTTTTCAGCGTTAGGACCCAGGGCATCTGCTAAACCCCCGGAATACCATGAATCGTATAGCAGTTCGTAGGTATCACCCTTTTGTGTTACGCCTATCTCGTATTTAGCGTTTGGCACTTTGATTGCATGATCGCATTTTCCCAGATAACTGGCATCCACTCCTTCAGGAAGAGGCGAATCACCAACGTAAACCCCCCACCAATTAATCTTTTTCTGCCCTTCTTTGAATTCGAAATCAAGTCGGGCGCAGGCATCCTTCAGGACATTAAGATCGCGAATTTCCACTTTGATTTTAGTTATGTGAGACATTAGTTTAAGTTAACCTCCCTCTCTGTTATTACTCGCCGGGTGGTTTTCTGTGTAACCTTTGGCAGTGGCATTGAAGCTGACAAACAGCGTCCCTTAGCCCAATCACGCATTGAATCAATGGACTCCTTCATTGTTTTAGCTACCGGCACGATATAATTCGCCGCTTCCACGATACTACATTTCATCATGGAGGCAATACGACAGCAGGACCGAATTTCGGCACCGGTCCAGTCAGTATCATCCACTGCCGATTCAGCTTCTAATTCTTGTATGTGAAATCTGTCCATCCATATTTTCCAGATGGCACCCTTTTCTTTGCGATTGGGTAAATCGATATAGAAAAGACCATCCCATCGCTCGGACCGCAAGTATTCAGGGGGGATATTACTGACTTTATTTGCCGTGGCTATTACATATGCAAGACCAGGCTTACGATCTGATAACCATTTTAAGAATGTGCCGGCAACCCCTGCCTTGGTGCCGCTGTCCAGTTCCCCGGATGATCCTGCTCCGGCCAAGCCTTTATCAATCTCATCCACGAATAAGACAACCCTGCCCATAGCGTCAACGGCTTTCAACGCATCACGGATTGCTGCCTCCGATTGCCCAACGAGTGACCCCATCATTTTACCGAAATCCAGTGATAATGTTGGAATACCCAACTCGTTCCCAAGGCATCGTGCGAATGTGGATTTTCCCGCACCAGGAACACCCAGTAAGAAACAACCCAGGGACTGAGGCGATGGAGCAGTAGACAGCGTAAACCGTTTCAAGTTTTCCAGGCCGCCTAAATCGTCGAATCTCTCCGTATATTTTTCCAGGGTTATCTTTGCCTGCCTGAGAAGGGCTCCAGCTTTTTCCCGTGCAATCACATCCGGATTAAGTGTTCTGTGTTCTACCACCGATAGCGCAAAAGCATCCTCCGCCTCTGCTGCGGTTAATCCCAGCGCCGCATCAATTAACACTGACGGGTTAGTGATTGGTCCTAGTTCAGCATCGCAATTAATGCGTTCCATGGTATCTGAAATTTCCAGCCTGTCTGGTAGTGGAAAGTCCCAAACCACAACAAAGCGCGCTAATTCAACCGGTAATTTGTCTGCATCTGGAGCGAGAATAACTATTGACGAAGCGCCGGACTTTAATACCGGCACGGCATTTTGAATCGCCTGTATGATCTCAACGCTACCCAGAAATCTGTGAAGGTTCCAGAAAAAAGTAACCGCCTTTTCCATCGAAGCCGCCTGATTTATGGCTTTAATAGGTACCATTTGTTGTTCTGCCTGGGCACCCCCTATGATACCCATACCGGCAACAACATCCCACTTGAACAGAGCTTCGCCGCGGACACTTTTTGCTATTTTCGACAATTCCCGCTGTGCGCGATCTGGCTCAGGTGTGGTAACCCATATCACGGGGAAACCGGCTCTTAAGTAGTTTTCAAATCTTTCATAAGGCATCGGTATTCTCCTGGGGCAAGGTAATTACCCGTGTTTTATCGGATGGCGGAACAAATTCCTTTTGTGCCTTAAATAAATCTGAGGACGTTTCGTATTCAGCCAGCACCCAATTGGAAGGCGTCCGGGCAGTTAACAGCCAATAGGTTCGATTGCGGGAGGGATTACCGCCGCCCGAATAGTAATCCGCTCCACATTCTAAAGCGCTGCCTACGGGAATGTTTTCAGCTATGTAGGCGTATTCACCATGTCCTCTTTCCATGAAAGAGCGACTAATACCACCCGGTGATTTCGGATCTCGTGATATAACAGCTAACCAGTTTTTGCCCCTCTTGTGGGTTTCAAATGGGATATTACCCTTCAAGATTGCCCCATCGATAATGGGGAGGTCCCATGATCGTTTTACTCCTTATTATTTATTTTGGGTATGCCGGTACTTTTAATTTTGTGGCGCCAGAGAGAAGCGCCTGCTAGGTTTCGCCATAACGTTAGCGTCCATAACCTGCTTAACCTCTGTCATTGTTTTTTGCACGATAGACCTCAAATCCATATCCTGGCGCAATGAGTCAGGAGTAACCCCCTGCATGGCGTCCCTGGCCCTCTGGACGAGGTCAGAGAGTTGTTTATCATCGGTTAGATTTCTGGCATCGAAATAATTGAAAAACGTTGACATATTTGATACCAGTGAATCACGGAATATCTTCGGTTTTCCATCATTAGACATATCTAATGATGCTGCTGCATGAGCAATCAAATCAGCAAACGACTGCCTTAATGCCACACGGATCTCTTCCACTTCTGCTGCCAGGTCCTGCTGAGCCTTTGCTCGTTGCTCTTCAATCAAAAGGTTTGATATTGTCTCCGGGATATCCAGGGTAAGATACCTCCATTGCATATCGAACGCATCTCTCAATTGTCCTGCCGGCGGATAATCCTTGGGATCATAGAGAGAGCGCAGGCGTTCTCGTGCCTCTTCCGCTTTGCTGGGATAAACATACAGGAATTGCTCTATCAGCTTTAATCGATCACAGTGAAACTGTTTCAAAGCTGCATCAGTCTCGTCAACCAGAGACAACGGTAGGCGGTAAACCCCTTCTTTTAGTACGGATGAGGGTAAACTGCGGGTGTAAATCCACTGGCGAATCTGTCCATCCAGTGTTCCGATAGCCGTGAGTTCCTTACTGGTAAGCAGTTCCTTGCTGACGGATATGCACTCCTTATCAGCATCGACTTCAACCGATCCAGTGGGGACCTTGCGCCGGTTACCCGGTTTAGATAACCGCATAAGTAACAATACGCTTGATTTGTTTAAATCTGACACTTTGTCACTACTCCTTTTTCCTTTTATTTTATTAATACGGGTGGTAATTATATATGGTACTTTAGTCCTGTATAGCAGGAGGGGGTGGAATTTAAAAAGCTTTACCCCTCCTGTTACACATGAGTGAGGCTATAGCTGTTCCTTTTTGCTTTTTCGTGATTTTCGAGTTTTCGGCACCTTGGTCACTGGCCCAACGGAAACAGCGTCTTCAGGTTCGTTTTCGCCTGGTTCAGGTGGAATTTGTGTCTCTTCCGGGTCTGGATCAGGTGTTGATTCGGTCTCCACATCGTTATCCGGTGCATCCTCAACATTCTCACCTTGCTCAGATTCCGCCTCGTCTTCCGGCCACTTAACCAGCATTGGCATAATTGTAACCAGTGGCTGCCCGGGGTACCGAAAAACAGCAGGGGATCGTGGATCTTCGTAACCCATTGATATGCTTCCGGATTTGCTATTCAGGTAATCCATTAGGTATAAGATGTTGATCCCTATCTTGCCACTGGATTCAACGGGATCAATGGTTAAATGGGTTTCAATGTTTTGAGAGTCAGAGGCTTTCGCGGATACCTTCATTTGATTTCCGGACCAGGACAACCGGGCAATTGATGAGCCTGACGAAGCTGTGCTTTTTATTCGCTGTAAAGCGTAGAACATATCTTCTGCGTTAAATTTAACGACAGTGCTCTGCTTAAAACTGTTAACCAGCTTCAGGTGATCAGGTACCGATCCGGCGATAACACGGCTCCAAAAAGTAACATCGCCATACTTAACCATTATGGACGTTAAGGTTCGAACTGGCTCTCCGTTGATATCCTTCTCTTTTCCCGGCTCGGTTATTAGACCAAGTTGGAATTTGCGGGGCAAAATTATATTTGCCCCCTCGCCACTGGCTAACGGCCTCTTTTTCCATAGATTCTGTATTTGGAGTATTGATTCAGTTGGTAAGATTACGGTTTTAGTTGCGGGGTATACCATATTTATGTATTGATATGCCAGCCTGAAACCGTCCGTTCCCGCAACTGCCAATGAATCACCCAGGTAAAGAGATACGCCAGCGAGTACCGGTCGCACTTTATCGGTTGTACAATACTTAATAGCTGATAACAGTGCCGGTATCAGGATATCACCGTTTAAAAACCCGGTTACTTCAGGTACATACGAGGGAACAGGAGGGAAATCTACCACGGGCTTGCTTTCGAATGTTGCGGCGCCGTCGCTCCATGATATTTTGTAAACGTCCTTTGCCGCCTTTTCTATGTTAAGCGTTTCATAATAGGGAATGTGCTTAACCATGTTTATAACCGTCGCAAACGGAAGGAGAAAACTTTCATCCGTGGCTTCCGGCATCTGGATTTCCAGCGCGCTTTCGAGATTGTTCGCGCATATTGCGCCGCTGCCAATTAGCACATTTTGTAGAATTGGCAGTTTGCATTTTTTGGGTACAATATCTGCTAACACGTTCAGATATTCTCTGAAGTTACTGCATGATATTTTCATGAACTAACACCTCTTCTTCGTTTTTTTATATTGAAACAGCGTAAGAAATTAAAAGGTTTGTCGAATAGGCATTACCTCCTTTTTGATTAATTTACAGGTCCAATAATGAAGGCTGCTCCGGGTTGCTTTTGCGTTGCGCCGGTCGATTACTGGTAGGAATGTTAACAGGCGGTGGAGTTGGTGGGTTCGGAATTGCGCGTTCCGTTTTAGGATAACGTGCTGAAGTACTCCACCTTTTCGATGCTTCTACCATTAATACTGGAATTTGATTCACTGTATCACGGAGAGAGAGATTTTCCCTGACGAAATACACGGGATCGGTACCCGTTCGCTGAAATCCAATTACCGTCTTTTGTCCTTTAATAGAGAGCACAATTTTTATCTCTACAGGATTTTCTTTTTGTGCCGGCGTATTATTTGTGTCTAATTCTACTGGTTTCTCTGTGTTTTCAGGTGGGGTTAAATCGATTGCCCCGGTATCATCTGTCATAATTCACCTCCTTTACTGTTTTGCTATCAGTTTATTTTCGTCTATGGAAAACATTCTGGAAAAGATATAGGGTTCAGCCGGGACGGTTTTCAATGTTCCTTCGTCCATGTCCAGGTATGCCCCTATCCACGTTAAATCTTTATTTAGTATACGCCGCACAAATTCAAGGACCAGGACAGCCATTTGCTGGTTTATCATTTTACTCTGCACGTTGTTGTTAACCGCCTCGGCGCAGTCTTCGTCTACTATCTCCGGTGCGGGTTGCAGTAAAAATGGTGCCTGTAGTGAGGGCGCGGGAACGAGTGTCACGATTTTATTTTTACTGTCAAAGGTGGGTTGCAATTCTGATACATTGCAGGTATTTCCTATGAGCACTTGACCTGAATTGTAACCATTTCCGGTATCGATCCACCAGCAATTTGTACCGTAATCCGGGTTATTAATTACCTGTGATATCGCTGTTCGTCCGATATGGTTATCTACGCAACCAATGATAAGCGAGTTAAAGCACAGTAAAGATTCCATTCCGCCGCCCCAGGATAGCTCTACGGTTTCAGGCGTAAACATGGAAACGCTATACTGTATACCGCGGTTGTAAGCCCGTGCGTATCTCTCAGCGAGTGCCTGGGCTTTAAATTTACCTACGTCCTGCGGGTAAAAGTTTTGTCTCAGGATGTTTTTCTTTTCCACGGTATCAAAGTCAATTATATATATAGGTATGTCTGGATAATTAATTAGCAGGCGGCACAATCCCTCAGCGACGAAGGATCCTGTTCCACCAGCGCCTACCAGGATTATTTTGCCGAAGTTCACATTCAACCGGTAAGTCATTACCCACCTCCTGTTTAATGTCTCCATTCATGTCGTATATACCCTGCAGCGAACCTTCAAAAACCTGCGTCCATGGCAACGGCCAGAAATAGCCGTACACACCCACCCTCACTGATACTTCAGGAATAGTGTTTAACCTTCCAATCACAACGTCTAACCTGAATCCCTGTTCGTCGCGGTCATCATCCGAACTGAAACATCCTGCAAATGCAGGGTGGGAATGCAGTCCCACTACGGTATTGGCCATGGGGTGATATGTGACCTTACTTTCCACACCGGTTTGAACGGGTCGCCAAACCTTATATTCTCCATTCCATGTAATAGCGTAATATACCTCCGTGCTATCCATGGTTTTAGCTGAATTAACCACTGTCTCGAATATTCGAGATGGTATTTTACCGTAATGGAGTTTAACAAAAGGCTCAGGCGAGGTTAGACCGCGAATTTCGACATTGGAGATTGGTATCAGTGCCGTTAGAAAGTCGTTGAACGCATGAATATATACACCGTTCCCTGCCATGATATAGTTGTACGCAAATCCAGCATCACCCTCTAAAAGGTTATCCTTATGGATGAAATACCCTGCAACCTCTTTCATGCTCGATCATTCTCCATGCTTTGATTAATAAGGTCCTTTATTGTGCCGTGTTTAACAAGCTCATCGATGGGGAAGGACCGTTTTCCCCGCAGCTTCTTCCAGAGTTGCTCAATTGTTACTCCTGACTCCACCCTGTTATCGATCCCCAGGTGCGGAGAGAAAAAGGAATTGAGAAACATTTCAATTATTCCCTGCGGGTCTGAAGGGTATCGATTGCTTCCGCCGCATGTATACCCGGTTGAGTACACGTTATAAAACGGAGCCTTATAAACCGCATCGTTTTCGGACTGCGGTTTTTCTTTTACTGCATACACCCAGGGAGATCTGCAGGGCGTACACAGAAAGACCAAAGGAGGCAAAGGTATAAGATACCGCTGTGGTTTTTTAAGCTCACTTTTTATTAGCGAGATAGTTCGTATTTGAGAATCTACGTATACGGCGTGCACTGGTCCGATTTTGGTAGTTTTCCACCAAAGTGTATTTTCCGGGAGAAAGCCAGAGCTAAACGTTAACTCTTTTACGAAAGAATTAGCGATATCATGGGCTGAAACCATTTTAGTTTTAACCGTTGCATTACAAAAGTCAGTTAAAACTATTGATTCACTGAAGATATCTACCCGGATCATCAGTGTATCATCCGGAATCCCCAGTTCTTCAGGAATTGCTAGCTTAAACAATTAATTTCGTCCCCCTTTTACCCTTCTTTTTAGTGGCTTTCAACAGGAATTCCACTAATTCTCGATAATGGCCTGACACATCCCTTTCCAGCCAGTCTGCCACAGAATTAATACGCTTCCAGGCTGCATGTATTTCGGGGAACTGGATGGTCAGTGTTTTCACGGTATCCAGTGACCAGGGGATAGTGATAATGGCCTCGTCGTTAGAGTAATTTTCAATATCCCACTGCGTGTCATGCATTACCCAGTCCGCAAAATCAGCCAAACCCCACCAGTTAGCAGTATCTTTGACAGCATTGCGTATTTCGATGTTGTCCCAGCCTTTTTCCGGTATTTTCCGCAACAAGTCCCAGTCTTTTACCATGGACCCAACCATATCCATAATGGGAATTTTGTCACTAATTATGCGGTCGGGATTTTGGATTTTGACCTCATCGTCATCGTCGAAATAATACGGAGCCATGATAAGGGACAGCATTAAAATGTAGCCTGGTCGAAAGTCTGTGAAATTAGCATAAGAGTCATATGTCATGCCCTCCGCTGCTACGGGTATGGATGAAATTAGCTGGTATGGTTCATCTGCCATAATCGCCTTTGTATCCAAAATGAAAAATCTAGTGTTGAATATTTGTATGAATTTCAACACCTTGCGGTCCCCTCGTTCATTCATGACTTCTTGCAGGCGATCCGGCATTATTTCTTCAACGAGAGACTTAAACTCATTAACGTAATCATCGCCTTGTAGAAGAGAGATTATGGATGAAATCAATTGTGGGCCAGTTTTCATCTTTGAGATCAACAGGGAAACAGGGAAAACGGCATCCGAATTGTTATACGGGATCTTACCCTCGGCAACCCTGCGGTCATATTCCTGGACGGCCTCATCGTTGAGGATATCAAGCGATATTTCTGCCCACATTTACAGTACCCTTAACCGGTTAATAAGTTCCTGGCATTCTTTAATGTAGGATGAGGCCTCAGATATCGCGGATTCTATTTCGACTGCTTTTTCGGAGAGAATTGCCTCGTCTAATCTCCCATCCTTAATAGGCAAGGAAAGCACAATCTTAAAGAGTTTTAATTTACATTCCCTGACGGAACGTAAAACCTTGACCAAGGTAGGGTTATCAATAGTAATGCCGGCAGATTTTGTTCCAATTCTCCGGTTGAATGTAAAGAGAGTGTTTTCTTTGTCTACAGTCTCTTTAATGTCGGCATTATACAGTTCCGGGAAAAAATTACCATAGTGCTGCCGTATTTCGTCCGGTGTCATGGACGGATCAATGTCGGGTAGCTCTTTCCCGTCATAGATAAAGACTCTTTTTATCACTTTTTCCTCCTTACCAGCCGGACTGCAAATATGCGCCGGCTGGTAATATAATATTTGTTAACAGGCGTATTCTCTGGAGAATTTGTGTCCCAGGATTTCAATATTAACCATTACTCCCCTTTTCTCTTTTCTCCCCCCACATTGGCTAGCAACCCCTTCATGAACACGAAGTTGTACCTTTGCCTGTTTTGCTTGTGGTATCAACCCCTTGATTGCTTTAAATACAGTGAATTCTTCATCGTCAGCCTCTTCGGCTGCCCAGGACGAATATTTAACCTTGCACTCATCAGGGTCAAGACCATAAAGGGCGCATTTGCAAACTTCTGAATTATTCATTAGTTCGTATTCAGGGAAGCGGGAGAGTGGTCCAAAGATGTGATCCTCTAGAATTTTTTCCGTTTCTGCGCTAGAGAGAAGCCCGGCGGCATATCTTTCCACCTGTGAAACAGTTCCATTGAAATTAATTATGGTGTCCTTGAAATTAAGATAATCATTTTCCTGTTGTTCGAGTGCTTTCTTTTCCTGCTCCGCCTTTTCCTGCTCCGCCGCCTTTTTTATGGCAAGTTCCCTTGCCTCTGCGAAAAGGCGCGGGAGCTCCGGCTCTATTTCCTCCCGTGCTTTTTTCTCACCCCGGGAACGCTGAATGCAATCATCATACATTACATTCAGTTCCCGCACTTTCTCCAGAACGCCTTGTTCATCCAGGGGCGCAGAGAAATCAACCCAGTCCCCGAAACGTGAAACATACAGTAGTTCGACGTCCTTCCTGAGAAGGAAATCATAACCCTCAAGCTCGAATTCTATGGTTGAGCTACTCTTTTGCAGGCAAGGCACCCGCAGCTGCAGTTTTGCTTCCCCATTACATTCTACGGTTGCCATTCGTAGAAGTTCCGCGGTAGGTTTAATTTCAATTGTTTGCCATTGTTTCCCATTCCCCCCGGAAAGCAGAGCCTGCTTCCTCCCCACTTCGTTTAATCGATACTCTACAATCATAAACACCTCCTTAAGGTGTTAACTACGTGGACTCTGCTGCGATGTTTCATCGCTCTGCGTGCTCAGCTCTAACTCATGTTAGAATACCACGTCAGCACAGCCGGGCGGCTTTCGCCGCGAGTTTGATTACCAGGCCCTGCCGTCTTTCGGCAGACCCTTTATATACTCGTCCCTTTGTGCGCTAATACGCATGGGACAATAGGTGCTATGACAACCTTTACGAGTGCCATAGCACTGAACGGTGAAAAGGTACATACATTTCTGACATTTCTTTAGTATTTCCATTTGTCCACCCTGAACTTACTGGAGAGTAAAGCCACCCGGTTTTCCAGGACAGCGTTGATAACCTTAAGTCCGGCTGTCCTCTTTTTACCCCACATGTGATCCACTTTATCCATTGCGGCCTTGAGTGGATTTACCATTATTTTGCCAGAGCGAGTATTGAAAACCCTGGAAGTTACCATATCGCATATTCTCCCTTATTTTATTTGCAAGCAGCCGACTTGATTGCCGGCTGCGATTATAACGGGACCATGAATCACGAGTGGACTTATTCATAATTCACCCCCCCCAAGGAAAGAGAAGCTATTTTCTCCGGTGATCGATTAAGATTTGCTGGACTTGCTCATCACTGAGAACCTCGAAACCAGGTAAGTCAGGATGTCTCCAGTGTTCGTCTGTCAGGTCGTCGAGTTCTCGCTGCGTAACCTGTTCAACAACGGTATCAATGATACCGTCTCCATTGTCATCAATATGTCGCTTTATCCAGATCATTATTTACCTCCATATTTTATTCAGGTTGAGCGGATCCGGATCGAACGGATCTCTAGCCCTGCTTTTTTAACAAGTACAACCAGGGGTGCAACCATCTTTGGCCCCGCATCCAAATTCATAACCCTTTGATTCCAGGTGCCGGACGCAATCTGACAGAAGGGAACTTGTGCGGAAAGAGTTCTCCGGACGTCCTCTTTTATTCGTGAAATTGTAGGAAGAGTATAACTTATGAATTTCCTGCTGTGAACACTCCGGGAAAGTCATTGCCAGTGCATTGAATTCATTGATCATCAGTGATCCTCCATATTTTTTTATTCCAGCTAAGGAAGGACGCTCAATTATTATCGAACATCCGTATTGGTTGTAAAGGATAAAAAAATAGCCGTGATTACAAACCACGGCTATTAAACGCAAGCGCAAGGCCTTATAACTGTGTGGCCTTTATCGCCATACAGCTATAAAAAATTAAAACAACGCCTTATAGCAGTATTCGAGTATGTCCGAATACTGCTATAAGTCCTATGAAATTAGGACTAAGTTACTGAATGGAAACGATATTTACAGACTATATCATTAATATAATTGTCAATCTCGATTGCATATCGAGACTGCAAAATACCATAGCGTGATATTTTGCGCTTAGCACATTTTGACAGTCCGGTCAAAATATGAGATATATCGATATACAATATAGAGTGATCACTAGTTAAGACAATTTTAGCGAGTGATTTGAATTCCAGTGGATCGAATATTATGCTCGTGATCCTGAAGATAGGCTGGTTATCATACCAGATATCCTTAGCTATGCCGTTAAAGGTACCCTTTAGCGGTAATCGATCATTGAGATTATGCCGTAAGCTATCTTCATGCCTGAGAGTAGCTACAGTCTCGTCTCGATCAACCATTGACCATATTTTGACTAAATTATCCTGCATTAGATCAAATTTAGTCAAAAAACGCTCGCCACTAGGGTTACTGCTATCAGTACTACAATTTTTAAGCACTTTGTAGCAATCCTCAAAGATAACCTTGAGATTGCCCTTGATATCAAGCTTAACAGATTTGCGTACAAATTTATGGGCATAGTGTGCTTCTATCGGACACATGTAATGCCCATGGTTGCATTTATACCCATACTTAATAAATAATTCCGCTAGTCTGTTAGCACGTCTAATTTTTAACGTCTCGTCTATCATGCTAATCTCCGTAATAGATAGTAATCAATTTGTATATGTCTGCTATGTCAATTACTGGACTGGACTGGTTAAACCTTGACAGCTTTTTTATGAGATTTAACAATGTTTTCAGCTTCAGATTGCGCTTCATCTTTTGCAGTCGCTTCAGCTTCAGCTTTTGCAGTCGCTTCAGCTTCAGCTTTTGCAGTCGCTTCAGCTTCAGCTTTTGCAGTCGCTTCAGCTAAAGCTTTTAAAGTCGCCTCATGTTTGGCGATTAAATCCTTTTCCGCCTGCAGTGCCTCCGCACCCATCCTGTTGGCAATCTTAACCTGATTATTGTACGCCTCCGTCTCCGTTGACTGGACAAATCTGGTAGCATTGCGTAATTGTGCTATGTATGCGTCCCGCATGTTTGCCACTTGTGCCCTGATCTCTTTGTGTACGCTAGTAACTAATTTGCCAGATTTGTTGAGTTTTGGCGTGCCGTCTGTATTACGTGCTATACGCACTGGACATCCTAACACGTCTCCGTCAATGCAGGTAGCACCTACAGCGTTTGACGCTGTTAGATATGGTAACAGGACTGTTTCAAGTCCGATTGACCAGATTTTCTTTTCCGCTGCCTTTTTTGTACTCGTGCCGTTAATCTCGATGATAGTATATTTATTCATTCTGCTATTCCCTCACTCTCTTATTTTTTTTATCCGCCGGTTACTAGGGGACATAGCAGACATATACAAGCTGATTACTCGTTTATTATGCTATTACGTCATTTCGTCCACTGCTGGATTAATCTGTAGTAAAAAGCTTTGTTAATGTGCGTTAGTACAATTTGTGCACTGTATGTTCGTGTTCAATTTTTAACCTATGTAAACATATTATCACGCTCAAATTAGGCATGGAATCACATAATAGTACTATGTTTGCTTAGTACTATAGTACTATTTTTAGATCATATTTTTAATTTTTTTTAATTTTTTAAAATCTGGTTGTTTTTAATCCGGGTTAT
>JBAZGB010000048.1:0-19597 GCA_041653135.1 Eubacteriales bacterium
GTTCACTGGAACTGCACGACCGTTACATCAAGATTTCCTCGCCGGCAACTCCCACCGTGCATTACTGGCTGTTGAGGCCGGCGGTGGAAAACGTTAGGTGGTACGAGTTTCACCGGGTCCGGGAGTGCATCCAGGCAGGTGAAGCTGTAGGACGGCAGGTAGCTGGACAGATCAATGTTTTGCTTAAAAAAGGTGATTTTGCCTGAGGAACCGGAAATCAAACCGGCCGGGAAGAGAAGTAATGGAGACTGGCAGCTCTTGACTGGCAGGTACACATTGGAAAAGGAAGGCCTCTTGGCCAGCCAATACGAAGTTAACCAGGGAGAAAAATTTCCCGGCCGGGCGATGGTGCTCTTCACGCCTACCCACCTGGGTGATCTGGTTCTATCCGGGGAAGCATTGAAGGAAAAGATCCCTGTCAAGGAATGGCAACAAGTCAATGAAAGGTTATTGTCTCTGTGTGAAAAACTGAAAAAAGTCAATCCTAAGGAACTGGTTGAACAACTGATGGCTGAATTGCCTGGTCTGGAAAGCCCTCTGATTTTCAGCGCATATATGATAGTTCTCTTGATCGCTCAACTGCAAACCATTAGTGAAAAGGGCATCGGACTGGTTAAAAATGTGGTGATGAATACGATTAAGGCGGAAACAGGGCTGATCATATTTGCCGGCGCCGTCATGGGCAGTATGTTGAAAACAGCCAACCAGTTTTCGCTGCTGTCCCAGATTGTCAGCTATATGGACAGATTTCAGGCCAACCTGGCTGAACTTAATCAATCCGAACACGCACTGCTGATGAATTTCCTTGAGGAGACACTGGAAAAAGCAACGTAAGTTTTGCGGGATATTTGGGGATATTGGGGTTAGGGATGCTAAATTTAATGGCCGGGAGCAACGGCCAAATCGAACAGCTTATAATTACAAGTTGAGGAGGAGTAAATTAATAATGAAAGAACTTATACAGAAAGCTATTGCCCTGGGTTGGGGAGCCATAGCCTTAACCAGGGAAGCTGCGGAAAAACTGGTTGATGAACTGGTGGAAAAAGGTGAGGTGGGCCGGGAAGAAGCCAAGGACATGGTAAATGACATGGTGGAACGGGGCAAAAAAGGGCGGGAAGAAATACAAAAAGTCTTCCGTCAGGAAATAGCGAAGGTTTTGGACGGATTGAACCTGCCCTCCCAGAACGACCTGTCCCGGTTGGAAGAAAAGATAGATCGGCTGCTGCAGCGGGATGGGAAAGAGTAGCAGGTCATAATTTAAGGCCACTTGAGGAATGTCTATTCTGACCAGGTGTGAATTCTTAGTAAAACTTGGTTATGTCATTTACTGGAAGTACCCTCCAAAAAAGCATTTATGGTAAATATATTTTTTTATAACATATTTCGCCATCTTATTTTGGTTATCCTTCTATGTCTTCTAATAAAATATTCAAAACTTCAGGTAAAAAGATGGCGCCATTATATGCTAGTGATAGCAACATAATGTACAGATATAAGGAAATTTTATATTAACAAAGTGAACGTACACACTATAAGAAGTCTCAAGGGTTGAAAATACAGAATTTATAATGTTATAATTACCTCAATAAACGCAAATGGATACTGATGGAATAGGAGTGATAAATATGTCTTGGGAAATTGAATTAAAAGAGCAAAACGCCCAGCCGATATTGTTTATCAAAGTCAAGACTTCTGTGGAAGGTCTGCAGAAAATAATCGGGGAAAGCTATATGAAAATAATGGCTTATCTGACCGAGCTCGGCCAACAGCCGGCATTTGCCCCTTTTGCCGCCTATTACAACCTCGACATGCAGAACCTTGAAGTCGAACTTGGGTTCCCTGTCGCCAAACAATTGCCGGGGAAAGGGGAGATCTTAGCCGGGCAAATCCCGCCGGGCCGGATGATTTCCTGCGTGTATAAAGGGGCATATGCAGGTATGGAGAAATTATACACCGAAATGTTTCAATGGATCGCTGAGAACGGCTATGAGTTTGTCGGTGTTGTTTATGAATATTACTTGAATTCGCCGATGGAAGTCCCGGAAAGCGAATTGTTAACCCGCGTCGACCTGCCTATTAAAACAATCCCCTGCCATGCCGGCGGCGGTGAATAGATATCCATCAGCCGAAGCGGCGCCATCAGATGATAAAAATTCATCACCAAAGGGAGGTCAATGCTTTAAGTGCGATTCTGGCAATTGCGAACATGAGCACGTAGACAGTTGACCTTCCTATTGCAAAGGTTTTCCCTGGTTGAAGGAAGTGCCTACCCGTGAAAAAAAAGATTGGAAACAAGAACGTACTGTATCCAATGCCTGTAACCGTCGTGGGAGCTATGGTCAACGGCAGACCAAATTTCATAGCTATTGCGCATGTGGGGATATTAACAAGGCGTGAGCCTCATCTAATTTCGTTGAGCATGAGCAAGATGCACCACACCAATGCCGGGATAAAAGAAACAAAGACGTTCAGTGTAAACCTAATGTCGGTAGAGAATATGATTCCCGCTTCCCGCCGACTATGTGGGTACTTTTTCAGGTAAAACAGTTGACAAATCTCAAGTATTCGAGGTCTTCTACGGCGGTCTCAAGACGGCTCCGATTATTGCCGGGTGCCCTTTGTCGATGGAGTGCAAGCTTTATGACGTTTACGAACTGCCGCAATTCGATGTTTTCATTGGCGAAATAGTTGAAACATATGCCGATGAAAATGTGCTGACAGACGGAAAAGTCGATCTTTCAAAAGTAAATCCTTTATTGTTTGATATGACCAGTGTTCAATACTGGTCATTGGGCAAAGCAGCCGGCAAGTGCTGGAATATAGGCAGGCAATACGGTAATTCAGAATAAATTGTATAGCAAACTCAACAGCCCTCGACCCTTCCAATTATAAGGTGTCAAGGGCATTGTTTTAATATCGGCTATCATTCGGGCGGCTTATTCAGGAACGCTTCAGGAGCGCAAGTTGCGCCACCTGGTTTTAATTTCCTTCCACTGCTTCCAAGATACATCCTCATTCAGCAGCAAACACAGCCGTCAAGTTCCACTCCGTTAGCAACAAAGGCTTTTTTGTTCTGAATTACCCGCTTGTACGATCTTAGAAGATTATCTTTTTGAAGCATGCCATCAAGTCAGTTGTTTTTGTATTCGCGAGTAAAATGGTCGAGTTGTGCAGATGACATAGGGATCGCCATATTGGCGTTTTTTTCTTTAGAAGGATTTTGTTTACGAATACAAACATATAATAACAAAACGATATTAAACTTAGCTAGACACTTATTAAATATTGATATATAATAATACTTATCATTTATACACAATAATTAATCATTGCTTAATGCCATGTTATGATATTATTTGCTATGATTATTTAAGGGAGGAGATTTTTATTTTGAACGTGCCGGGAACTGAAATGGAAATTGAAAATATTTTATTGAAAACGATAGAAACCTCACCGACGGAAGAGGAAGCATTATTATTATTAAAAGCCAGTCATACATATAATCGAGCTTTGAAGATCTTTGCAGTTGCTTCAGAGGTTAGAGACCGGGAGGTTGGCCGGTTTTTTAAACTAGATGGAGAAATTGCTCCCATAACTCCGTGTAAAATTGATCCTTTCTGCAGATACTGTACTTTTTCACGCCAATCCCTGGCAACTGAAGAGGTAATTGAAGGTTTATATCTGGCGGAACAAACAGGAATTACTGAAATTCGCTTGAGTGGAGGCACAGATTTATCCAGCGATGGTTCAGAGATCGTTGAATTAGTTAACCAGGTAAAAAATTTAACGAGCCTTCATCTAAATGTAAATGCCGGACCCAGTTATTCAAGGGAGAATTTGCAGAAGCTAAAAGAACTCGGTGTTGGAGAAGTTGGCAGTTCACTGGAAACGATTAATCCGGAAGTTTTTGAAAGAACAAAACCCGGGGATAGTTTAGAGCGCAGGATGGAAACGACCAGAATTATCAATGACGTATACTTAAACCTGCAAAGTATCATAATGGCAGGGCTTGGCAGCACTGATGAGGACTATATTAACCACCTGTTCTTTCTTAAGAAACTATCCAACCTTACACATCTGCCCATTTCACGATTTAATCCATTTAAAGGAACCCCTATGGAATCACACCGTAGGGCATCACCATGGGAGGCTGCCAGGGTTTGTGCATTAGCGCGCCTTGTGTTGCGAACCCCGTATATCCGCATTGCGGCAGGGGGCGGGCCGGATGATATACCGCTCTGGCTTCTGGCAGGTGGTAATCGGATTACATCGGTTTTTATCCACCAAAAAAGGTGTGAGCCAGATCGTTTTTCAGGCGAAAATCCTATGCATATTAAACGCGATTTACTTAAAAACCTAGAAGTTGTAGATCGTTCAGCCCTATGTAGGTCTTTCGCCGAAGAGATGGGTTTTAAAGTAATACCATAAATAGATGTTTACGCATGTTTGCTGACAAGCCTTAGATAATGAAGGGGACATAAAAGAGGCTTAGTAAATGGTTGATACTGGCAGTGACAATAAATTCAGTTTAATTATAGCAGCATTGGTCTTTTTTATCATTGGGTTGTTTTTTGTTTCATTTTTAATTGGCCGTTATTCCATACATCCCAAAATTGTTTTAGACATAATTCTGTCAAATTTTACAGACATGAAACAGTATTGGAAGGATGACTTGGCTGTTGTAGTAATGCAGGTTAGACTTCCCAGAATATTGTTAGGCATATTAGTAGGCGGCGCATTATCTGTTTCAGGGTTATCTTATCAGACCCTTTTTAAAAACCCCATGGCAGCGCCGGATATTTTGGGAGTATCGGCGGGAGCGGGCTTTGGCGCAGCACTGGCCATGTTATATAACTCAAACTGGTGGCAGATACAACTATTCGCATTTGTATTCGGTATGCTTGCCGTAATTGCTACCTGCCTGATTGCCAGTATTTTTGCAGAACAAGCGATCATAGTTCTAATTTTAGCAGGGTTAGTTGTTTCAAGTTTTTTTCAGGCTTTGTTATCTATAGTTAAAACTCTTGCAGAAACAGACACGCAACTGCCGTCAATTACCTTCTGGTTAATGGGCAGCTTGGGAAAAGGAACAAATAGTTCTGTGCTTTTTATGTTACCCGCCCTTGGTATTTCTCTGGCTACTTTGTTTGTTTTTCGACATCAGATAAATGCTTTGGCAGCAGGTGAAGATGTGGCTTTTACCATGGGGGTTAATGTTTCTTTGATTAAGACACTCATAGTTTGTTGTTCTACTCTGATGACGGTATCTGCTGTAAGCATTTGCGGGATTATTGGCTGGGTGGGACTGGTAGTTCCCCACATTTCCAGAATGCTGACAGGTCCCAACTACTCTAAAACGATTACAACCTCATTCCTTGTAGGCAGCAGTTTTCTATTAATCATTGATAATATAATCCGAGGCGTAAAAGGTGTGGAACTCCCCCTGGGAGTCCTTACAGCCCTAATAGGGACTCCTGTCTTCATCCTGCTCCTGTCAAGAGTTAAAAAGGGATGGTCATAACGTTAAAGGTTGATGGTTTAGGTTTTTATTATCACCGTGACAAAGAAATATTAAAAGACATTTCTTTTCAGCTTCATGAACATGACATTTTATGTTTGTTAGGCCCAAATGGGACAGGAAAGACAACAATGCTTAGATGCTTATTATCTTTAAATAAGATAAAAAAAGGAACTATTGAAATTGATGGTGTTGATTTTACCAAGGCCAGCGCAAAAAAAAGGGCTAAAATAATGGCCTATATTCCCCAGGCTACAACCATGACCTTTCCCTATAAATCATTTGAAATCGTTTTGATGGGGAGAGTTGCTCATTTGGCGACAGGCTGCAGCCCAACTGACAAAGATAAAACTATTGCAGAAGAGGTAATGGAAAAATTGGGAGTCACTCATTTAATCCACAAGGATTTTAATCAGATGAGCGGCGGAGAAAAACAAATGATTTTGGTTGCCAGGGCATTGGCTCAGCAGTCCAATATTCTTGTTATGGACGAGCCTACCGCAAACTTGGATTACAGCAATCAAGTTAGAATACTGCAAGTAATTAAGGATTTAGCAGAAGAAGGATATTGTATTTTAATGGCGTCTCATTTTCCGGATCATGCCTTTCTCGCCTGCAATAAAGTTGCCCTGATGAGGGATGGAGTAATTATGGCTCAAGGATATCCTGACGACATAGTAACTACAAAAAACCTGACCGAGCTTTATCAAACCCCAGTTTGCGTGGTGGAGGCAGAATTAAGCTTGAAAAGTTCAGTAACTAAGGTATGTGTTCCAGTTATGGAATAACATATAAAAAAACAAAAGGGGAGAGGATATAGCGTGAAGAAGTTGAATTTAAACCCAAAACCTATCGTACTGTGTATTGCAATCATTTTTACCCTATCTTTGCTTGCAGGATGTGCAAGCAAAAAAGCAGAAACGCCTGCTCCCAAGGCACGCACAGTGGTTGATATGGCGGGAAGAACTGTTACTTTACCGGCAGAAATTAAAGGTATTGGAACTTTTGGATCTATTGGCGTTTTAAATACCTTTGTAGAACTTATGGGAGTAGGGGACAAAATCTGTAATGACATGTCTCCCAGATTCACCAGGACTGATAAATGGAAGTACCAGTATGTATTTGCTCCACAGCTAAAGGGACTTCCTGTTTTCCAGGATGCCAATGACGAAATTTCCATGGAGGTTGTTCTAAAAACGAAGCCTGATATATGTTTGACACTGGATAAGGCAAACATTGAAATACTAGAAAAACGAGGCTTGAACGTTATATATTTAAATTGGGATAAAAATGAAGACGTAAAAAAATGTATTACCCTTTTAGGTGATGTACTGGATAAACAAGATATAGCCAAAGACTATACTAAGTACTTTGATGATATGGTAGCAAAGGCTGATGAATTAACAAAGAATTTAAAAGAAGAAGATAAGAAAACTGTTCTTTATGGAAATATCACTGAATTTAATCAACCCCACTTAATTGCTGAGTGGTGGATTTCTAAAGCAGGTGGTATTAGTGTAACCAATAACGGGAGAACAGAAAACAAATTGGATTATACAATGGAAGATTTACTTAAGTGGAATCCTGATGTGATGGTATTGGCGACAGCTTCCACGAAGAGTGATATTCTTGCTGATAAAAGACTGGCTAAAGTCCCTGCCGTTAAAAATAATGCAATATATGCAATACCGACTGTGGCTCATACCTGGGGTAATAGAACACCGGAGCAGCCTTTATCAATTATGTGGATGATGAATAAATTATATCCTGAAATTAAGTCCGACAAGGATTTGGCTCAGGATATTAAGTATTTCTACAGCCACTTCTTTAAGTATGAAATGAGCGATGAAGAAATAGTAAAAATTATAGGTTAATATAACGCAAGCTTGTTCCCAATCTCAACTTCTATTTGCTCTGTGTTTGTTTGAGCAGTTTTTAATTGAACTGCTCCATTTTTTGCCTTTGCAGTCACACGCCAAAAAGCAGCGGTCCGGCATACCGGACCGCTGTTAATCATCAAATTATGAACCTGCTATCGAATAAATAATCTGTTATTTGTCCACCAGTGTTAATAAATTCTAATCCCTATTTCCCCTTCACATTGGCGTCATAATCAAGTGAGGGGAATGACATCGCCCTGGCTAAAACGAAAGCCGCCTGGAGAGCTTCTGTCGGGCAAAGCGGGAAGCATTCCTTGCACTCCCAGCATACCTTGGAAGCTATCTCCGGAATAAAACTTATCTCCCGTTTTGTCCCTCTGTTGATAAAACCAATGGCGAACTCCTTTTTAATCTCGGCGCAGTACCTGACACAAAGGCCGCAATGAATGCAGAATGACGGTTCTTTTTCGAAACGGTCCCTGTCCGCCCCGTACTCTTTGGCCAAATCCACCAGTTCAAACGCGTCCGGAGCATGAGCCAGCAGCAGTTCGATGATGGTTTTGCGGATCCTGTCTATCTTCTCGGACCTGGTTTTGACGACCAGATTATTCTCTACCGGGTAAACACAGGAAACAACCAGCCTCCACCAGCCGCGCTGCTCTATTTCTACTACACAGAGCCGGCAGGCCCCATAAGGCTCCATCCTCTCGTCGTAACACAAGGTGGGAATATGTATCCCGGCGCTTGTTGCCGCTTCCAGGACAGTCATATCTTTTTTCGCCGTTACTTGTTTTCCGTCAATCGTTAAGACTATATCACTCATCTTCCTTTGTCCCCTTTCCTTTGCCTCTGACAATAACTCTTTGCTCTTCAGGGATCGGAGGCGGAACGGGTTCACCGGAAATCTTCTTCACAGCTTGGAAACGTGGGGGGCAAACCTCAAAACACGTTCCGCATTTTGTGCATTTTTCCTGGTCAACTATATGAATCAAATTCTTGCCGCCAATAATTGCGTTTGTCGGGCACTTCCTGCCGCAAACCATACAAGCCTGGCAAAGGGTCGGGTCGATATGGAAAGCAATTAACTCTTTGCAGGTCATGGCGGGACACCGCTTCTCATGAACGTGCGCCTCGTACTCATCCCTGAAGTATTTCAGAGTGCTTAAGAACGGGTTCGGGGCGCTTTTCCCTAAAGCGCAAAGGGCGGCTTCAACGGCTGTTTCGGCCAACTCCTCCAGAAGCTCTATGTCGCCCTCTTTTCCTTTTCCTTTGGTGATGTTGGTGAGGGTCTTGAGCATCTGCCTGATTCCTTCACGGCAGGGCACACATTTACCGCACGATTCGTCGGTAAGGAATTCCAGAAAGTACCTGGCGACATCGACCATGCAGGTCTCGTCGTCCATGACGATCATTCCGCCGGAACCCATCATCGAACCAACTTTGGTAAGTTCGTCAAAACCAACTTCCAGATCCAGCATGCTCTCAGGGATACATCCGCCGGACGGCCCTCCGGTCTGAATCGCTTTAAACTTCTTGCCTCCGGGGATTCCTCCGCCAATCTTAAAAACAATATCTCTTAAGGTAACACCCATGGGCACTTCCACAAGGCCGGTATTATTGATTTTGCCGACCAGGGAGAATATCTTCGTGCCCTTGCTTGTTTCTGTTCCATATTGAGTAAACCAGTCAGCGCCTTTGTTGATAATCAGCGGCACATTGGCCCAAGTCTCCACATTGTTCAAGACGCTGGGTCTTTGCCATAGCCCCTTAATATTGGAACGAACATACTTCGGTCTGGGTTCTCCGGGCCGCCCTTCCAGGGCTGTCATCAAGGCTGTGGACTCGCCGCAGACAAATGCGCCGGCCCCCATATGAACTTTAACCTTGAAATTAAAACCTGAGCCAAGGATATTATCCCCTAATAGACCATACTCCTCAGCCTGCTTGATGGCAAGATTCACATTTTCTACCGCCAGAGGGTACTCCTGCCGGACGTAAATATATCCTTCAGAGGCGCCGATAGCATAAGCCCCGATAGCCAGTCCTTCAAGCACTGAATGAGGGTTCCCTTCAAGAACGGCTCGATCCATAAATGCTCCGGGGTCACCTTCGTCAGCGTTTACTATCACATACCTGATATCACTGGGGGCTTGACTTGATCCTTCCCACTTGCTCCCGGTCGGGAAGCCAGCGCCTCCCCTTCCTCTTAGCTTCGATTTCTTGACTTCTTCCAAGACGTCCTTTTCGCTCATCTGGAATAATGACTTGGACAGGGCGGCATAACCGCCAATTGCCAGGTAGTCTTCGATGCTCTTGAAATCGATTTTAATGTTGTTGCCGAGTATGATTCTCTCCTGATCTTTATAAAAGGGGATATCATATTCATGAACTGCCTTTTCATTTGTTGCCGCGTCGGTAAAGAGCAGGCGTTCGACAACACTCTTTCCAATCAAGGAAGCGACAATTTCGGGAACATCTTCAGGCTGCACCTGGACATAACATATCTCTTCAGGGTAGATGACTAAAATAGGACCTCTTTCACAAAACCCCGGGCAGCCGGTTCCCTTGGTGTCTATGTCTGCATCCAAGTTCTGTTTGACAAGTTCTTCTTTAAAGGCTGCTATTACTTCACTTGCGCCGGAAGCGACACAACCGGCGCCGGCGCATATTGAAATGCAAGGTTTATTTGGATCCCTTGCTGACAATATGGCCGCTCTTACTTCTTCTAATTCAGCGGACGAATTTATACGAGCCATAATTTCACCCTAATCATAATTTTTTAGCACGTCTGCTATCTTGGCAGGCGCCATTTTGCCGTGGACTTTCCCGTCGACTTCCATAACCGGCCCTAATGCGCAACAGCCAAGGCAGTTAACGGTTTCCAGGCTGAACTTCAAATCCAGGTCTGTTTCGCCGGCGTTAAGTCCGGTTATGTCCTGCACGGTGTCGAGAATACGCGATGCGCCACGGACATGACAGGCGGTCCCCACACAAATGTGAACCCCGTGGCGCCCTTTGGGAACTACGCTAAAAGCTTTGTAGAAGGTAGCTATATGCTGTATCCTGGTTAAAGGAACCTGCAGTCTCTCGGCTACCCTGTCCAACGCTTCCTTGGGAAGCCAGTTATTTGCGCCCTGAATATCCAGTAGAACCTGAATTAGGGAACTGGCTTCGCAATTATGTTTATCAATAATTTGATCTACTTTATTCATATCCATAGCCTGTCTGAATCTCCTTTTTTCCCTTTAATTCTCCGCCTGATCTTCACCTTAAGCGAGCGCATAACGCTTCAGGCCTTCGTCATACCTGATAAACTTTTGCCTTGATGAACTAATCAGGTGCCTTGACACTTCAGACGGGGTCAGGCCTAAGACCTTGGCGATTCCTGGAGTTGTAAGGGGTCCTTGACGCAGAAGGGCGACGATCTGGCCTACTGCCAATTTATCCGCAATTGTTTCCTTAAATAACGCTTTGAACTCGTCACTGGTGAAAAACTCATTGCATTCTTCTTCTGTCTTAAATGGCCCCCTGAGCCTCTCCCTTTCTATCAGCCTGATATAGGGTATCAGGTTCGTAACTGCTTCAAGTTTGGCCTTTAAAGCGTTTGCTTCCATACCCTCACCTTTGCCAAGAGGCCCCAGTTCCTTCACCTTCTTGACAAATTCATTGACGCCTTCAACATAAACATTCGCTTCGCTGCCTGACATAAACTTGAGCTTTAACCTTTCCGGATCCAGCCCTATATGCTTCAGCAACGCTCTGGATATATTCACCATGCTCATTGCATGGAAGTTGCCATGAGTAATATAGTTGCATTCATTTAAATGACAGCCGCCCATAAACACCCCGTCCGCCCCTCTTGAGAATGCACGGAACACAAAAGTCATGTCGACTCTTCCGGAACACATGACGCGAACGAGTCTCATTTCAGATGTATATTGTAGTCTGGAAACTCCAGCCAAATCAGCGGCGCCGTAAGCTCACCAGTGGCACACAAAACCAATTACCCTCGGTTTAAATTTAAGCGCTGAACTCATTCGTTCTCACCTCCTTATAATACCGGCTTATTCATTCATAGGCAGTCTTATAAACTTGCAACTGCCGCACCAACCAGCTGCTCGTTCTCTTCCACTTCCACTTCCACTTCCACTTCCTCAAATAACAGCGCGTCAATCTCGCTTAAGATCTCCTGATCATTAAAGTGCTTGAGCACAACAGCATTTGTGGCGCACTTTGTGTTGCAGAGACCGTCTCCTTTACAGAGGACAGGGTTTACTCTTGCTTTCCTGCCTGTCGGCGACTCATAAAAATCTATGGCGCCGTAGGTACACGCTGTGATGCAAGCCCCGCAAGAAATACACCTGTTCTCGTCCACCTCGCAGACGGATCCGGAGGCGGTGACCGTATCACGTGAGAGGAGGGTTAAAACCCGGCCTGCAGCCCCGAATGACTGATTAATCGTTTCCTGGATAAACTTGGGATAATGTGTTGTCCCGCACAGGTAAACGCCGTCTGTACCAAACTCAACAGGTCTTAATTTGACATGGGCTTCTTTGAAGAAGCCGTCCGGGCTTAAGACTACCTTGAATAACCCGGCTATCTCCTTTGTATCCCCGGAGGGAAGAACAGCCGAAGCTAAAGCAATCATATCGGCGTCCAGTTCAAGTTTCTTCTCTAAAACATAATCTGTCACGGTAACCCTTAGAACGCTCTTGCCGCCTTCTTTGGCAATTTCCACTTCGGGGGGATCCTGCGGCTCATAGCGGATAAACCTTACATCATTATCTGCCGCTTCCCTGTAATAATCCTCCTTGAATCCATAGGTCCTCATATCCCGGAAGAGGATGTAAATATCCACATCGGGATTTTTCTTTTTCAGATTCAAGGCGTTCTTTATCGACTGGCTGCAGCAGATCCTGCTGCAGTAATTTCTGTCTTCATTTCTGCAGCCTACGCACTGGATCATCACGAGGCTCTCGGCGTTGATTGCCTTTTCGTCGTCCTGGAAGATTAGCTCCTCCAGTTCAAGGTTGGTTACAACCCTGTCGTCCTGCCCGTAAAGATATTCGTCAGGCGTATATAAATCAGCGCCTATCGCGATGACGGCCGCGCCGTGTTTTATATCTGTGACTCCCCTGTTGGACGAGACTCTAGTTACGAAATTCCCCACATAACCCGAGGCTTCCGTGATTGTCGCATTTTCATACACATGGATTAAGGGATGCTGGTACACTTGCTTGATCAAATCACCCAAGTAAGCCTGGACATCCAGTCCTTCCAGGGTAGAATGCAGCCTGCGGGCTATACCGCCAAGCACTGGACTCTTTTCCAGGAGGTAAACATCATGCCCCTGATTGGCTATAGATAAAGAGCAGGTCATACCAGCTATGCCTCCCCCGACTACCAGGGCGTTGTTATTTACCGGGAGCTCAAATTCCTGCAGCGGCTCTAACAGGCATGCCCGGGCTACCTTCATCCGGACTATGTCCATGGCCTTCTGCGTGGCTTCTTCTTTTTCTTTGGCGTGAACCCAGGAGTTGTGCTCCCGGATATTAGCCATCTCGTAGTAGTACTGGTTGATCCCCGCTTCCCGGAGCGTGTCCCGGAATAACGGCTCAAGCGTCCTCGGAGAACAGGCGGCTACAACCACCCGGTTGAGCCCTTTCTCCTTCGCTATATCGGTTATTTCCTTTGCTGAGTTAGTAGCGCAGGAAAACAGCTGTTCCTGGGCGTAGACAACATTGGGCAGGGTCATGGCATAGTCAACTACGGAAGGAACACTTACTATCCTGCTGATATTAGCTCCGCAGTGACAGACAAATACTCCTACCCTGGGTTCCTCCTGTGAAACATCCCTTTCATCTGGATAGATTCTTTCTTTGGCAAGATTACCGCGCCTGTACTGAAGGAGTTCGCCAACCTGCGAACCTGCCCCGCTGGCGCTGAAGACCGACTCGGGGATATCCAGAGGGCCCTGGAAAGCTCCGCTTATATAAACACCAGGTCTGTTTGTAATCATAGGATTGATGGGATCGAGCTTGCAAAAATTGTGCTGGTTAAGCTCAATACCGTACTTTTCCGCTATTTCTTCCACATTCTTGGGAGGATTTAATCCAACGGACAGCACGACCATCTCGAATTCTTCCTCTTTTACTCCCTCGTCGGGTGTGGAATAGCGTATAGTCACATTTTTTGTGATCGGGTCTTCTTTCACTATTGTTGTGTAGCTTCTGATAAACCGCACGTTGGGAAGGTTCGCTGTCCTGTCATAGAAGCGCTCAAAATCCTTCCCGTAGGAACGGACATCGTTATGGAAAATTACACAGTCCGCATCCGCATCATGATCCTTTGTAATAATAACCTGCTTCTGGGCATATGTGCAGCATACGGCTGAACAGTAACTGTTGCCGTTGGGCAAAACCTGTCTTGAACCGACGCACTGGATCCAGGCTAATTTATGGGGATGCTTCAAATCTGAAGAGCGCAGTATTTCACCCCCGTATGCGCCGGTAGAAGATAACAGCCGTTCAAAATCCATACTGGTGACCACGTTTTGAAACTCTCCGTAACGATATTCCTCTCTCAGGCTGGGATCATACGGCTCCAAGCCTGTCGAAAGAATTATGGCGCCAACCTTTATTTCTTTCCTGATCGGTTTTTGATTCAAATCTATGGCGTCATTCTTGCACACAGCTTCGCAGATGCGGCATTTATTCTCTTTAAGGTAAAGGCAGCTTTCGTCAATATATGCGACAAGCGGAATTGCCTGCGGGAAGTAAACATGGACGGCTTTATTCTGCGATATATCCTGGTTGAACTCATCAGGATACTTAACCGGGCAGTACTCCACGCAGGTGGTGCAGCCCGTGCATTTATCCTCCAAGATATACCTTGGTTTTCTAATCAGTGTCGCCTTAAAGTCTCCTACTTCCCCTTCTACGCGTTCAACTTCCGTATAGGTAAGAACTTCTATGTTTGGATGCCGGCCGACCTCGACCAGTTTGGGTGCGAGTATTCACATGGAGCAGTCATTGGTGGGAAAGGTCTTGTCAAGCTGAGCCATATGCCCGCCAATGCTGGGAGCCTTCTCAACCAGATAAACCTTAAAACCAGCAGCTGCAAGATCCAAAGAAGCTTGAATGCCGCTGATTCCTCCGCCAACGACCATCACGTCTCCATAATTACTGTTTCCGAGCAGTTTAGAAATCTGTTCTACAATTTGTTCTTGCTCCACTTTCCTTCCACCTCATCAGGTTGTATTTCCCGTACGTCGGGTTTGTTAACCTTTAAATAACTTCCTGCAGAACTTCCGTGATATCCTTAATTTCAATAACTTCATCTAAATTCAGAACCAGTCTGCTGTCCTCAAAATTGGTGATACAGTAGGGGCATGCGGTAACCAGTACCTCGGCCCCAATATCGACAGCCTGTTCCAGCCTGAGATTGACGAACCTTTCTTCCTTGGGAGTCTCCATCCAAATCCTGCCCCCGCCCATGCCGCAGCAGAAACTGTCTTCCCGCGTCTCGGGCATCTCGCTCAGTTCCAGACCGGGTATCTTCTTTAAAGCCTCCCGCGGTTCGTCATAGATACCATTATGCCGGCCTAGGTAACACGGGTCGTGATAGGTGACTTTTTTCGCAAACTCTTTGCTGATCTCAAGCTTTCCCTCATCAATCAGTTTAAATAAAAGCTGGGAAATATGAATGATCTCAAAGTTCGCCGAAAAATCGGGGTACTCGTTCTTAAAAGTATGGTAACAATGCGGTGAAGAAACAATAATCTTTTTCACACCGTAATCGATAAAAGTTTTGATGTTTTCTTTGGCCAGGTGTTTGAATACATCTTCATTGCCTGTCTTGCGGATGCTTTCTCCGCAGCAATTCTCCTTGGGACCCAGGATCCCGTAATCTACTCCCACCTTATTGAGAATCTTGGCTGTGGCCTGGGCTACCTTCTTTAAACGTGCGTCATAACTGAGGTAGCAGCCGGGGAAATATAAATATTCCATGCCTTCTTCGAATGTTTTTACAGACAGGCCCTTTGCCCAATCCGCCCTGGCGCTCCTGGGTTCACCGAACGGGTTGCCGTCTGCTTCAAGGTTCGAACTCACGCCGCGGATCGGTTTAATCGCAGTGGGGAAAACACCGTATCCCGAAGCCATCCTGCGCAATGCTCGCATATCTTCGATCTGCTTTACTTCCCTGGGACACTTCAGGGCGCATCTTCCACAGGTGGTGCAGCGCCAGATCTCTTCATGCTCGATCTCGGTCAAACCGAAGGCAGCCTCCCGGATCAGCTTGCGCATGCTGAATTTTCTAACCTTGTTCCAGGGACAAAAAGTGTCGCATTTCCCGCATTGATAGCAGTACTTGACCGCCTGTCCGCCATAACCTTTTATTTCATCTATAACCTCTTTGAAGGGAGTTACAGTCTCCACGATTTCTTCCTCTTCTTTCACATAAAAATTTAGTTCTTCTGTGACATCCGGGCAATCGTCTCCACCAGTTTCTCCATGCCATGCTTATCTATCAAGGCTTTTAACCCTATCTCCATGTCGTCAATCTTCACATCTTCTTCGACTTCTTCTTCTCTTTCTTCGTAGATCAGCACATCATCTTGGCACCATTCAACGCACTTCGGCTTATCCAGCGGCGGATCGCTTTCACAGAGATCGCATTTCAGAGGGAGGCCAGAATCGGGTTCTTTGAACAAGTCCCTGGATGGACAGGCGGCCCTGCAGAAACTGCATTCTTCGTATTCCTTGCCGTCAATAAAGTATTTATCCCTGCCCATGCATTCGGCCGGCGTATACTCCCCGGCGAATACCGGAAGCCAGATATCATTAGTCCGGTGAGTAATTACCCGGATACGGGACCTTGCCGGATTAATGATGCTGTACTTCGGTTCCGCATGATAGGCAGAGCAGATAATCTCACATGACCGGCAGCCGCTGCACTTATCTGCATCAACCCTGATCGACTTAACCTTCTTTTTTATCTTCGCCATCTTTTAAAATCCCTCTCTTTTCTAAATCATCGGCAACATAATCCAAATCCAATTCATGCAGCCTTTCCCTGGTAGGAATACCGTCGTTGTTCCATCCCTTGAATTTGTAATATGTGGACAGGAGATTTTCTTCCAGTTCGGGGAATCTCCTCTTCCAGTGGTCTTCAGGCGGCTTCTCATCGGCCCGGGTCATGCCTCTTCTATTGTTGTAAGCCCTGTGCAGGTTCCGGCTTCTGTTGACTATTTTCTTAAGGCTCGCTTGATCCAGATCCAAACCCGTCGCTGCCGAGATTATCTTCGGGTAATTGTTTATATGCCAGGGTGGTTTCAGGCAGAATGACGACATGCCGGCGCAAACGCAGCAGGCGTCGTCGATATTGTGCAGCATTTCCATCCAGTCCACGATCATTGAGGACATATCGGGGGTCGGGAAATACGGTATCCCCTTCTCTCCCCGCGGTTCCCATTCCAGCAAAATCTCCTTCCAGCTTTCGTCGGGAAGCTGCGGCCAGTCCTTGACAAACTCTTCTCTGGCCTCCCTGGTCGGGAAAGCTCCCTGGGGCCAGTTTCCTTCAATCTGAGTGATACTGATCTTCTCGTTGGTTGAATACATCAGAAAATACAAGGGATCCAGCATTCCCAGCTTGATAGGAAGCTGCTCATGTTTTTTGATTACATTGTGAGCGTATTCCATCGCTCCCTTGCCAATCTTCAGCGCTGCCCAGTATGTGCCGTCGGCCAGAACGTCGCCAATCCCTTCCCGCCGGACGAGCCTGTCCAGCAGCCAGACGAATCTCCCTTCCTTATCTTTAGGAGCGCCTTTAAAGTCCTCGTCGGTCAGAATGCCGGCTTCATACAGCTCAATACCGAAAGCCAGTATCTGCGGGGTTGAGAACGAATCCACCCCGTATTCAGTCGCACGCTGCAGGGTTCTCCACGAAAAAGCCAGGTCGTTTACGTAAGCGGCCATTGCATAAGTAAGTTTCCCGAAACATTTCGCCATGTATCTGGGGGTATCCTCAAAGGAAATTAATGCGCCGCAATGCTGCGGACAGTTAAAGCAGCTGATTAAGCGCTTGATTCCCTCTTTCTGGACTCTAGGCCATTCCTGAGCAATAAACTCGTCCCAGAAGCCTCTTCTGCGAGTGCGGGCATTTCCCCAACTAAAGTTTTCAGTGTGCCATTTTTCATCGGTTTCCACCATCTCCTGCGGCGAACCGATACCAGCTGTAATTGTCATTACACCCGGAATGGGATGGGTGTTTCTGTAATCTATGTACCTCCGCATTTCCTCCATGTGCTGGATAAACTCTGCGCCCCGGGCAAGGTTGACATCTTTTGTACCGCGAATAGCGATTGCCTTTACTTTTTTGTCTCCCATAACGGCGCCGCCGCCAAGCCGGCTGGCGCTGGACCGGGCCTGCTCAATGGAAGCCGTAAAGCACTTGTTTTCACCCGCCAAGCCGATAGCGGCAACCTGGGCGTTAGGTTCGTTTAATTCGTCCCTGATCAGCTGCTGCGTTTCAAGAGCGCCCCTGCCTTTCAAGTGGGAGGCGTCGCGTATTTCTACCTTGTCGTTGTTTACCCATATGTAAACCCATTTGTCTGACTTGTTGTGCAAGATTATCTTGTCATAACCCGCATACTTCATTTCGGCTGAAAAAAATCCCCCCATCATTGGATAGGCCAATAACTCCGACTGGGGAGAAACGAAGGTAACAACGCTGCGGTTGGCGGCGTAAGCCGGAGTAGCGTTGAGCACACCGGAGCTGAAAACCATCATGTTCTCGGCGTCAAACGGCTTAACTTCGGGAGGCACCCTGTCCCAGTGCAACTTAACGCTGGTACCAAGACCCCCCAGGTGGGTTTCCATTAATTTCGGGTCAGTTTCTACACGTTCGATATTGCCTGTAGCCAGGTCAATCTCTAAATTGTACCCCGTCTCTGCGTATCTCATTTTTAAACACCTCTGCGTTTTTTAGTTGTCTATCTCTGCAGCCATGGCCTTCTAGCTGCGCTGCATACAATAACCCTCCCCCGGCGCGCGGACAAAACCATACGACCATCTGGCGCATTTCTTACGGCTACGAACTGCTTAGCCCCCCTTTTTTTATTGATTGTTTGTCCTCAAAAAACCAGACAGATACCATAATTCTAACTATTCCAACCTAAATTAAATTTTAAGTTAGAAAAATGTCAAATAAAATCGCTCAAAAGTGTGAAAGGAGGATTAACTCTTTTGAGCTAATCTTACTCACGCTAAGGTTGAACAATTTTAAGAAACTTCTTTAAACAATTGATTATTTAGTACAGCCTTGACCCGCAAAGGAGCAGTATTTATAAGTCAAAAAAGGGATAAAACCAAAAATGGTTTTATTTAACGCTGTTTTTTAGCGCCGTTTTTAACTCATCCAAATGTTTTAACCTCGGAATAATTTCCTTATGGAGTTCACAAGCGACAGATTTGCCTGACGAACTGCCTTTGAACAATATCTTATCGTGCGGGCACCCTCCCTGACAGGCGGTTCTGACTTCACAATCCCTGCACTCATCCGGCGCGTCCGGTCTTGCAAGATCAAAATGGAATTGATCACACTGCAGCAGGCTCATCGGATCAGGGTCAAATATCGTTCCCGTTTTAAATGTATGGTCCCTGATACACGGCCCGACCGTTCCGTCGGGGAATACAGCCGCAAGCCTTTTCCCGCAAAGATAGGGGGATTCCTCAAAAGTCCAGCCGGAAATTAAAGTATCCAGCAGGAAAGTTGTATGAACGTCGTATCCTTTGATAATATAGTCCTCCAGCAAGTCGCACAGTTCATGGTACTTTTTTAATACTCTTTTCACAAAATCAGTATCCATCGATCTGTACAGGTCCCTCTGGTATCTTAAACGATATCCGTTCTCCATTCCGAATCTCGTTACATCAAGCAGCCTTTCCAGGTTGTAGTCGTCCAGGGTGGCGACTATTGTCTGACCGATCACATTTGACCTTTCAGCTACTATCTTCATCCTTCTTGACAACTCTTCAATGCTTGTGTCCGTAATATTCGTATATATCCACTGGATGTCTTCGAGGTCGTCCCAGTTGACCGAATCAATCAAGTCGCCGTTTGTGTTTAAATAGCTCTGCATGCCGTCCGTATTATTAAAGACGGAATCCATAACTTTCTTTATCCTGTCGGTTCTCAA
>JBAZGB010000049.1:0-18240 GCA_041653135.1 Eubacteriales bacterium
TGGCAACATGGTTGTGCTCGAGCAACCGATACACAACCTCCGAGCAGGAAGAGCAAGAAGTGTCAACGACATTGACCAGTCCAAAATGTGTTGTACTGGCGCGATAGTCGATCGTGATGATCGGATTGTCTTTGAACAGGGGAGGAAATGCTGAAACGATCTCACCCAGAGAAGCGAGCGCATCCGTGTGCAGGGTGATGATGAGGTCGTAATTTGGTTTGCCAAATGCCGGTGTCACGTCCTCGAGCCTGAAACCGCCTTGGGCAGGGCTGACGACGAGATTGAGGGTATTGTCGACGATGTTGTAACTGACTTTGTCAACAGGAGTGTTTTTGCAATTGACGCGGATGATGAGATCGAGATTTTGAAATTGGGAGCTCATGGTAGCGAAATCAGGCAAAAAGTTATAGCGCTCCGAAGCTCCTTCGGTTGCTATGATATCGGCATTGGCTCCGATCGTGCGGATAGCCCGCCGGAGAGCCAGCCCGCTGGCAACAACATCTCCCGACGCTGCTGCCGGCATAACGATCAGGATCCGTTTATATTCTTTGATGAGCTGCCATGCTTTTTCGAGAGTAGTAGCAAACGTTTCCTCTGACATACCGGCCTTTCATCTATGTGCACCTGGATATGATCATGTACCGTGAGGTATCGCCGACGAGGAGCCCCGTACCGTTTGGCGCAGGGCTCCTTGTCTTATACCTATAAGATATCTTCGCCGACTGATTCTGTACTCTCGATTCCGTTGTTGACCTGTTTGCGACGACGGATGAGCTGGAATGCAACATACCCACCGATCACCAGCAAGAGGATACCCACAGCCATGAGGATATTAGACCCTGTACCTACAACAACCGAGGAAACGGGAACTGATTTGATGATGGTAATAGGAGTCGGTGTGGGGATTGGTGTAGGGGTTGGTGTAGGGGTTGGCGTGGGGGTCGGCGCAGGGACATTTACGATCACGGAAGCTGTGTCCCAGACATCGACGTCGTCTACAAGCGCATGTGCGATATTGGTAAGGGTATAGACACCGGGAGATAGATTGCTGGCAACCCGCCCTTGGTAGGTGATCGTGATGCTCGCACCGGCAGCCAAGTCGATACCAGTCCAGGTCAAAACCTGATTGCCGGCTGAGTTGGTGCTGACCGCAGGCGCACTCGGATGAGCGCTACCCGTAACGTAGCTGAGATATTGAGGTAGGGTATCAACAACGCGAACGTCATTGGCTGTTACGGTACTGGTGTTGGTCACCGTGATTGAGTAGCTCGCAACTCCGCCGGCAGCTACCGTTGCGGTCGGCGCGTTATTGACTAATTTGACGATCTGCAGTGAAACTTCTCCTGGTGGCGGGGTGATCGGTTCGACAACCACGCTCGCATCATCCTCATCGATCAATTCGTTATCGAGCGAGATAACCGCAACATTCTTATACGTGCCCGCCTCGTTGGGGATTTCCACGCGATAGGTGAAGGTCAATCCGCCTACCGGGATCGTGACATTGTTCCAGGTCAGGACCGTCGGATCGCTGCTCTCGTTGATGTTCGGCTCGGCGATGCCTTCTGTGCTGCCATGTACGTACTCTGCTCCGAGCGCCAACGTGTCCATGATCGTGTAACCACTGATCTGATCTTCGTTGGTATTGGTGACGGCAATCGTGTAGGTGGCGACAAACGGCGTCCCGCTTTCGGTTTCCTGGAAACTCGTCGGTGCTACGGTCTTGGTGATCGTCGGTTGATCGACTGTCTCTTCGGCTATTTCTACCTGCTCGTCATCACCGGCGCCGATGATGCTGGCGGCTAGATGATCGTCAGCCCAGACATATACTTCGTTGTCCGCGGTGCCGTAGTCTTGGGCGGTAAAGTAGGTCAAGAAGGTAACGCTGTCGCCAGGGGCGATCGCCAAGCTTTCCCCTCCCTGAGGATCTGTGACTGAGGTGAGGTTGGCCATATTGGCTGTGCCGGCGAACAATTCCCCGACGGGGATCAATTCGTTGGCGTTGGCGACAGTATCACAGCTCACGATTGTGTTAGCTGTCCAGCAGAGCAAGCCGGATGGATCGATGAATGTACCGGGTTGGGTCAATTTCTCGCGTGAGACGCTGGCACCGTCATCTTCACTGTTGACATCAGGAACGCGGATCTCCATGTCATCTGCTGTGGCTGTCTGATCGTAGTCCAGAAGATCGGTGCTATAGATATCACGGACTTTGAGCGAGAAGAGGTCGACTTCACCGGTATTGGTGAGAGTCACACGGAAGATGACCGGCTGACCGACCTGAGTCACGGGTGCTGTCGTGAGGTCTTTGACCACGGTGATCGCGGTATGGAACACCTCGATATTGATCTCGTCGCCGTAGGCATTGGTCATGGTGAAGTCTCCGTCGGCAGGCCACTCTGACGCCGGTCGTACCGTGGCACGGAAGCGCGCGATAGCGCTCTGTCCGGCCGCAACATTTATCGCCGGCCAGCTGATCATATCGATCAAGCCATCATGGTCAGCATCAGACGTGGTGAAGGTTGGGTCAGCCGAGTTGACCTTGACATAATTCCCGGCATATTCGGAGACATCCTCGATGTTGTCTTCGATCACGATATTGTGAAGGTCGATGTCACCGATGTTGCGGAATTCGAGATAATAGTAGATGTTCTCGCCTTCGCGTACGGCCTCATCTACCGCATCACAGTCTGCAGCCGGATTGGACGTTGCATTGTAGCAGGCGTATTTGTGCAGCTCGACATCGCCTACGGGCACATCGGTATCGGCATCGACAAAGACGTTGCTCATGAGATGATCGCCGTCTTCAGGCCATTCGTTACTAGGATTGATCGTCACCTCGAAGGTGCGAGAGACCTCGCCACCGGCCGCAATAGTGACTGCTGGCCAGACGAGTTCATCACCGACCTGCTGGCTGCCGCCGAGATCAGTCACTTCGGAATACTCCAGGATATCACTGATGTCGTCACGGAAGACATAATCGGTCATAGGTGCGTCACCGGTATTGCGTACGGTCAGTGTATAGCGGATGACATCGAGAGGATTGTTCTGGCAACCAGGTGCTTCCGCATTGCAGTTGGGCTCGTCGGTGATATTCAAAGCCGTCTTTTCATAATCAGGTACCGGCGCGAGGAAGTCGAAGCCGACATAGGCTACGTCGCTATCGAGCGTGCTACCATCGCGAGAAGCAGTCGCGGTATTGAGCAATCTGGAGCTCTCCGTATAACCGGCAACGATCAGGTCTTCCTGCGATTTGAGCTCATTGCTATAGATCAAGCTCTCGCTGGCTCCAGCTGCGATGCTGGCGACGTTGTACGAACCATTCGTGCCGGTGAAGTTCCCGAGATCAACTTCCGTGTAACGAGATTCCCATGCATTGAGTGCTGCGCTAGCAACCACGTCATTGATATCAACGTCTTGGATAGCGCCATCTCCCGTATTCTCAACAGTGAGACGAAAGTAGATTGTCTTGGTCGAAGTCTCATCAGGCGAGATGATCAAAGCGGCAGCAGACGAATTGGCGTCCGCCCAGGGGCCGCTCTGGCTTTCGCTCACTTCTTTGATGATACCGACGCGCGGGACAAATTCGAACGCAACATTGGCGGTAGCCGTATCGCTGCCGATGAACACATCTTTTTCGGTGATGCTGGCGATATTGGTATAGGAAGGATTTTCCTGCGCGAATGTGCTGCGCAGATGGGCACGCAGGATGTAGGTCTTGGTCGCACCGGCATTGATCGTGATGCCTTGGTCAAGTGTTACCAGCTGGTTGAAGGGCAAGCTGGCCCAGGTCGCGCCGTTCTGCTTCTCAAGCGAGGTGAAGATGATATCGCTGCCCGTCATCTCATCGGTCACATCCACGTCAGTGGCATTGGCATCGCCCGCGTTGGTAACTCTGATGCGATAGTAGGCATATTGATCACCGATCATGAATGTCTCTGTCTCGTTCCACGGACCGCTGACGCTCTTGGCGATCTCTTTGCTGATCGAGAGTTCGCTCTGGGGCGGAGGCACTACTTCAACCGTGTCATAACCATAGGCAGTAGCGCACCCAGCGCATGTAGCATTGGCCTCGTTGGTGTATGAGCCGTACTTGTCAGGCTCGAATGCACTCATGTTGGGTGTTTTGACGCGGGCATTGCTGATGATCATATAACCACCGACCGGGATTTCGATAGAGTGGAGAGGATTACCCGAACGCCCTGTTACCCACCATTCGTATTGGTTCTGGTCTCCGACCACGGTATGGAGTAATTGAATCGATCCGCCGCTGAAAGCTTCCTTCAATGAAGCGTCGGCATTGTAGATATACATCCTGCGATATTGGGACTCGGTGAACAGGTCGAATGCTGGATCGATCACATCACTATCGTCTGACTCATTGGGCAACACATCAAAGACATGGACATTCTTGGCAATCTCAGTACCCGCATTTTGTACTTCTATCTGGAAGTAGGGATGTTCACCCGGGATGATCGTCTCGCGGTCAAATGTTTTCACAACCGTCAGCCCGTATTGCGGTACGGTCACGTTGATCTGGGCCTCGTCTTTGGCTGTCTCGCCGCCGTCCCAGGTCGCATACGCGACGTTGGTATAGGTGGTTGGTTCAGTTATATCGGTTGCGACCGTGACTTTGTATCTACCTATCAACGTAATTCCGGGATCAATATCGATCGGATTGCCGCTCTGGCTGAGTGTGCAGTAGTGGATTTCCTCGATCTTCTCGCCGATAGCATACGCATGTCCACCGGCTGCGCATGAAGTCATCGCCACACCGAAACTACTATCGGCAACATTGCCGGCGAAGAGCATTCCCTCGTAGCTAACCGGATCCAGCATGTTATCGGTAAAGTAATCGATTACTTCAACATTGTAGGCAGTGTCGTTGCTGGTGTTCTCGACTTCGATCGTGTAGGTCACAGTCTCGCCCAGCTCAATGTCGGTCGGATAGACTGATTTGCGCACGACCAAGTCGGCATCCGTAACCGGGATATTGATCGTGTTGCCATAGACGTTTTTGAGGTGTTTGTTGCCATGATCGGTCAGGACATAGTCTCCGCTCGTTGTTTTTTCGCCGACACGGTAGACATAGAACACGAGTTCAGCTGACTCACCTGCTCCCAGTACATCGCCGCTATCGTACTCAAGCACCGTACCGTTGATGACGGCTGTGTCAGGACGACCAAGGCAGGTCACCGGACCCTGGACTGTGTAGTCAGGTCCATAGAGTCCGCCGAAGCCATCATCAATCTCCTCGCAGACAACGTAATTGGGATTGCTATCGTTGTCATCATGGATGTCATCGAGGATGTCGGCGATACTGTCCGAGAAGACGAAGTTGTAGGCAGTCGGACCCGTGCCATTGTTGGTAGCAGTGAGGGTATACTTGACCAAGTCGCCCGGATGCGCGATCAGGGTTGAGACCGGCTCGATCCCGCCGTCTACCTGTTTGTAGACTGTTGCCTTTTTGGCATAGTCCATATCAGGCTGGGCCACGATATCGACCGAGGCATGAGCATAGATCGTTTCGGTATCAGTACTACCCTTGATCGGATAGTAGGTGGCAGCTATTATGTTGTCCAGCGGTAATTGCGGCATGACGAGTACGCCATAGAGGTCCCGATAACCAAAGCTATCTTTGAGGGTGGCGATGATCCTGGGGAATTCGTGAACCTCGCCCTGCTCCAGCTCAATATCAGCATGAGCATCAATGTCGAGTCTGAAGTTCCAACCACATTCCGTCGGCGTGCAGCTATGCCCCTGATACTTGATCTCACTGAAGTAATCCCAGAGTTCACCACTATCATATATTTCGAGGAACTTCTGTTCTATCACATCCCTAACAACTATTGGCTCCTCACCTTCGCTGGTATTAGTCAACAAGACTCGGTAGTAAACATCTGTCTCGCCCTGATCAGGCTTAAAGGTAGCATATGGTCCATACGTGCCGTTCGCTGATTTGGCTACTGTCTTTTCGAGCAGGAGCGAACGCGTCACGATGGTATCAACATCCACATCAGTATCCATGACCGCCGGCTCGACGTCGGGCGACGTGCTGCCGCTGATGCGGACCGTATTGATGACTTCCTTGTCATTGGGCGGTTGCAGCTGACTGTTGACACGGACGGTGACGTAGGCGATACCGTACTCACCGCGCACGACCGTGCCGGCATCCCAGATGACTTGACCGCTATTGGTTGAGTAAGGAACGGTCCTGCTGTGTCCGAGCCCATCGTAAATGGTCAAGACAGAAGCGCTAACGAAGGTCGTGTTGACCGGTAGCTGATCGACGATTGCGACGTTGTAGGCATCGGAGTTGGAAGCAAAAGGATGGTTCCAGAACGAGACCACATAGGTCGTTTCCTGGCCTGCTTGGATCTCGGTGATGCCGTCGTCTTTCTCGACGTCGAGGTTGATCACCGGCACCGGGTAGACGACGATGAATTCATTGTCACTGCCGCGGAAATCATTCCCTTCCCAAACGCTGGCGGTATTGATGTAGGTCGTGCCGCCGGTAGCCGCATAGATATTGGTGGGGACAATAACATTATATACAACACGTAGGGTCTGGCCGGGCTCGAGCTGAGGCTCGACGTCCCAGGTGACCACCCACTGTCCGTTCCAAACCACACTCGACGTGCAGGAAGCAGGACCAACTAGAGTACTATTTTCCCAGATTGAACAGGTCGCTGCCCCATCATTGTCTGGATAGAAAGCGTGAGGAGGGTTTGCATTATCACGAGGCAGGACATCTTTAACCTTGAGATCGGTCGTAGCAGCTGTACCGCTGTTGGTTATCTCGATTTTATAGCCAGCAATATTATTGCCAGTGCCAGCTACTAATACCATCTCATGATTGGCAGGATCAGTGATTTGCTTGTCGATCGCGAGCTCGGCAAAGGGCTCAACGTAAACGTCGGCAAATGCTTCATCCTCGAGATCTTCATACGAAGCATGCACCGTGTTGCGATAGGGGATGGTCGGGTCATTGACAACATCCGAATCGTGTTCGGTAGAGAGGTAGAACCAGAGTGTTCCCCCGCTGGGGATGGAGGCATAGCCAACACCGCCGGCCGTGTCCCAACATAGCGATTGCGGGCAAGCGGTAGTCCGTGGTTCATTGATGGTCCCATCCGAATCGCCATCCATCATCAAGTCGACATAGGTAAATCCCTCTGGCAACTGATCCCAGATATCAAGTTCGGGAGTCTCCATATCTTCATCGCTAAGGTTGTAGATCTTGATGCCCCATCTTGTCTCCTCATCAGGTTCGATCGTACCGTCAGCCGGGAGGAAGAGGTATTTCTCGACCACCAGGTCGCGTACCGGCACGATGACGGTGTCGTCGCCGAAGGTATTGACCATGCGATATGGATCAGGATCGTTATCAGCGTCCCACTCGCTCGAGGGTTTGACCACGATGGTTAAGGTATGCGTGACGCCGTCGGCGTCCTCTGGATCGATGGTTGCATTACCCCAGGTCACATACCAGCCGGGATAATCACCATAACCACGATAGACCACACACTCATCACCGCAGCTGGCACCGTCTTTGCGCGTCACTTCTGCATAGCGCAGGATGTCGCTGACATTGTCTTCGAACGGTACGGTTGCCGGGGCTGAACCCGTGTTGGTGATATTGAGGGTATAGACACGGCTGTCGCCGGGACGTGCCGGATTTGAGTTATTGACTGATTTGGTATAAGTCAGTTCGGGGGCATACTCAACCGTCACGGTGGCAGTATCATAACTCGCGGCACCGTTGTCAGCCGTAAAGCTCGCTTTGTTGATGATGTCGAACTCGCCGGCTTCATCGCTATACGCTTCGAGTGTCTCGCGATAGACCGCATAGCAATAGTAATCATCACATATAGTTGTTTCGAGATTGGGAGAGATAGCACTATGATCAGGCTCCGGAGCGTTCTGCAGGAAGCCAAGGCTCGGAATCGACATGAGGTCCATCAAGCTCGCATCTCGTGTGGCAACCAAATCGTCATGAGTGATTATCTGGTCATAGACGTTGATACCACTGACAGGGGCTGTGCCTTTGTTCCAGATGACTGCCAGATAGGCGACATCATCGCCGGGCTCTGCCGCGGTGAATGACTGCCAGCTTTGCTGCTCTTCGCTGTAGACATATTTACGAATCTGCAGGGTCGCTTCGCCAGTTAGGCAGAGGCGAATATAAGCAAAATCATTCGGGAATTGGTTGGCTGTCGTTACTTCGTCTGAAGGGATCGAGCACTCTGCATCTATACTCCAGCCCTCGGGATAATCCGTGAGCGTAGCCTGATATGTACCAGTCGGGATATCATTGTAGTCCTTGCGATTGACGTTCTGATAGAGATCATCATAGTCAACATCGCTCGTCAGCGAAACTTCGAAATTGCCCAGCGCCGGATCGAACAATGCGTCAGTGTCGGCATTCCAAACATCTACACGCAGATCACCAGTCTGACGTACAACCCCGAAGTTGAAGTGGTGCTGAGACATAGCTGGGCCAACATTCAATGTCCAGACAGTGGGCGTACCATCTTCTTTGGTTCCTTGGACAGGAGGTGTTGTTGTCGGATCACCGTCATGATTACGGAAGGTAGCATCATATAGAGAAGGGACTGTCAACGTGATCGTGCATGTGCTGCCTTCGACGATATTGCCGAAATCATAACGACCGGTACTGTCTGTTGTGTCGTTACCCGTGCGGCACCCGCTGATCGTGACCACGGCACCCTGGTAGCCACTCTGTGGTTCGTCGACGAGACCGTCTTTGTCTGCATCTACCCACACATAGCCATGCAGGCTGACAGCTTCAAAAGTTACATTGACACGGGCCGTGTCCTGGGCTGATCCGCCCTGCCAGCTGACTACTGCGGTATTGATGACGGGGAATGTCCCGGCCTGGCTATAGGTCGATGCGATTACATAGTCTTGGGGATTATTGACGACGATGGTTGCACCCGGCTGGATTGCCGTGCTCGCTGAGGTCCATGCATCGGGAGCGATAAGATCTGAGTGTGTCGTCACATTGTCGTTGATGGTGAAGTTGGTAGCGACGTTACCGGCGTTGTGGATCGTATAACGATAACGGATATGGTCACCGGGTTCTGCTGAACTTTCTTCGGTCCAGGCCGTGGAATCGTTGCTGCACTGGTAGGTCGTGTCTTGGGTATAGTTGCAAACCTGCTTTTGGATCGTGAGCTGCGCCTGGCAGACAACATCGAAACGGACACGCGTTTTGGCAGGACTGTGGATACCTCCTTGGGGATTTACTGCTGTGATTGATGCAGTATTTTCTTTGGTCTGGCCGGCATAGCCATCTGCGCAGACACCGTAATCAATCTCATAGGTATAGGCACTGCTCCAAGCATTAGCTGGGCTTACGATCGTCCCGCCGACTAGAGGCGTATCCATACCGGCTTTGTCGTCGTCAAACGTAACGGTTGCTTGGTTATTGCCTGTATTGTAAACGTAGATCCGATAATACAACGTACCAGTCTGAGCTGTGACAGGAAGTGTGCCTTGCTGGGCTGTAATCGGATCGCTACCGCGTTGCCGCTGATAGTAGTACCACGGACCCTGCGGATTGCTCGCTACGTATTTGTTGATATAGACGTCAGTCGTGCAGGGGTTGTTGAGGACGACACCGGCAACAGCATGACGAGCTGGCTCGCCAAAATTGATGGTTGCGGTATTGTTGTAGGTAGCGTAAGGACCGCATTGTTCCGGCGCTGTGGCGTCGTATGTGATAACCTTAACGTCACCGCTGTAGGGATTGATCGAGCCGTTTGCGATCGCTCCCAACTGGGCTGGCTCAATTGGTTTAAGCGGATTATCGTCGAGCAGGCTGATATCTTTGCTCGTTGTCATGCCGCTATTCCAGACGAATATACGATAGTAGATCTTCTGGCCAGGCTGAACTGATATCGTCATACCGTCCGCTGAGTCCCAGTAAGTTCCATTATATGCTGGAGGTAGGTTAGGTCCGTCAGGATTAAAGTTTGCCGAACGCTCCAGCCAATACCAATGCTCATCAGTGAGGTCAAGGTCATTGTCTGAGTCAACCGCTACGTATTTGTTGACGTAGACGTTAGCGGGAGAGGCTCCCGGTCCCAGGATACGAATACGGGCCCAATCGCTGCTCGGGCTACCAATCGTACCATCGGGAACCGATGTGATCGTCGCCGTGTTCTGAATCGTGCTGTATTGGTCAGTCGGTACGCCTGCCTGTGAAAACGTCCCGGTATAGGTAATGGTGTAATTTGAGTTTGGGCTGATCGCTCCGGTCGTGGTCAAGGTATGATTGCCTGCATTGTAGGTGGCGCCTACCACGTTGCTGATCCCGGTCAGGCTACCGCCGTTGCTCGGGCTACCGAATATGTCCGTTACCACAACCCCGGCTGGGATAGCTGTATTGCCACTCCCGTCGGTATGGAGGGTAATCGTATATTGCGATGTCCCGGTCGCTTCTCTGCCAGGATTGACGGCATTCGGATCCTCGGGGTTCGCTGTCTTGCTCACCATCGTCAAAACTGGATAGGTGATGTTCGGAACAACAGTCACTTCTCCTGTATCAGTAATGTAATTAACACCGCCAATTGACTCTCTGGTGGCACCCGGAGCAGGAATATTTTCAATGTTGAAACAGGTCAATCCAGCCTTATTCCGGCCAGTCCCCGAAAATCCAGCCTTGATAGTTAGATCAATATTGACCGTATAAGGGCTCTCCGGAGGATTGGGGTTTTTTGTACCAATTGTTTGTACGATAGGCCCAGCTTCCACAAAAGCGTCCTGACCGTCATAATCCGGCCAGTCCACAAGCTGGCAGCTATACGCATGGCCATTTTCCGAATCATATGAACCGTCTGTTGTCGGGATATTGGAGACATTCACTACGAAACGGACTTTGTCCCCTGGAGTGATCGTCCCGCTGCTGTCATTATCATTTAACAGCGTACCATTCGCTTTATCGATATATAGTTGTGCCGTATGGACCCTATATTCCTGTGGCTCGACATAAAACGAGGCTGGAGGGTAGTCAGGATCTGTATAGGTCCATTTGCTTCTCGTGCGCAGTATGCTGTCATCGGCAAGATTGAGGTTGGGCTGAAAAGTGAGACGCAGACTCAAAGCTTGCGTCGGACCGACGTCAACGCTACCGGTTGCTGGCCAGCGGATATTATCTCCTGTTTGTAAACCCGTACCAACGTTTGTGGATCCATCTGGGCATTTGTATCCACCCAATACAGGTACAAGTGCTGATTTTTGGCAAATCAGAATTTCATGAGGCGCGATATTGCGCGTACCGTTTTTCAACGATACTGTCCCGCTAGGCGGAGTCAGCCCTACATCATTGATATTGAGATCTCCATACACATCGTTCCGCTGATAGCCGTCTGCGGTAAAATAGGCAAAATATGTCATCATATTGTCTGGATTACTATCTCCATTATCATCGGCTTCGTGATCTCGTTCCCAATTGGTCCGTACTGTTTCTGCAAAGGCATTCTGGGCACCAAACGAGAATGTGCCAGTCACCTGGTTGAGTATAACCAGACATATGACAAAAAACGAAAACCGCTTTTTGGTCGCTTTGTTTGTAAACCTTTTTGTGATGAACGACATAGGGATCTCCTTACAAATGTGAGAAAAATATTTGAAAAATGTATGGAAAGATGTTGAATAATTTGCACAATAAAAAACCAATGGTTTTGCAACCTTGGTTTTTGTTTTTGATTTAGTGGATTTTAATTTATTTATTTGTTTAATATATAAGTATAATATATATTTAAACAAAAGTATAGCCTATTATTGTCCGCTTCCTCCACTTGGATCTGTTATCTGTCCACTACCCCCACCAGGAGGAGGGGGGAGTTGGCCACTACCACCCCCAGGAGGCGGCGGTTGGATGGGGATATCCGGTCCCGGCTGTGGGCCAGGTCCGTTGACCGGATCGACACGCTCTACAAAAACTGCTGCTCCCTCGGGCAGGCCAAGGATATGGCCTAGCTCTTTATTCAATGCTGCTTGATCATGCATATTCATTACCTCACCTTGACCAGATACAAGTGTGACCTTGTCGTCTTGCCCCGCTCCATCCGTCGCTGTATGCTCCCATACAAACACACCCTTACCGCAACCAACTCTCCATGCATCTAATTTGGCGGTCGCAGCATCATCACCCTGCACATGTATCTTTCCTCCGGAATCAATCCAGACTTGTTTACCATTTTCAAAAGTTACGATAGCTCCCATGAATGTGTCTTGATCACCGCTCCCATCAGAATTGGCAGCTCGCTCGCCAAAGATGCTAAAGCCATCAGGAAGCAATTCGGAAATATGGCTGTATGCATGTATATTGCCATGTTCAATAACCGCACCAGGGATTACTAAACCAGTCGTAGGATCTACCTTGAAAATACACAGCAAATTGTATTGCTCATACTCTACCCCGCTCTGCGCTACATCAGCTACTGCCGTATTGGGATGCACGCCGCCATGAACGACGGTTTTGGGTGGCTGCTCGGGCGGTGGGGGGGGAGTCTCTTTGATCGGATTATTGCAATCATTCATGGAGAAATCACGATCGACTACGTCGCCTTTGGCATCATGAATTACTACGACATCAATCTTGGTACTAGCAGTTGCAGCAATTTCCCGATAGCCAGTTTTGGGATCCCAGGCGGTTTCATTGTATTTGTGTCCTGTTGCAATATCGAGATGCCCGCCGACGGATTGCACGGAGATAGCATCTCCACTTATTTTCAAATCAACGGTAATCGTCCCCAGACCAAGCTGTGCAGGCACTTCCTTTTCTAGCCGTGCTTCATCCCAATCCGGATGAGCTGTATGCAATTCTTGTGCCATATCAAGAGCTAACGAGCCAAGCGACCTATTGTCTTCAAATGTTACTCGATCGGCTCCCAATGTCATCAGATGTTCTACTTGAGCTACTGTCTTCCCTGAGGCGTCTGCCCAAGCTGCAAAGTAATCCTGACCATCTTCATAGTTGCCTATCTGTTGAGCGCCTGCATCAGTATTTCTCTCCAAATGATCGCCCGCTATCTTGTGTTCTGTCAAATTAAAAATGTCTTGTCGTTGCTCAAGCCATGTTTGCCCTGTGGCCAATAGATACGGCTTACTCCATCTATTATCTCCGGTCCAACCAGGGAGTCTGTCATCGCCGTCCGCTTCTTGACGAGGAAACCATGTGCCACGGTCACTGGGTGAATAGCCATGATCAGTCGCAATGATCGCTTTGTGAATTTCTCCTGACGGATCCATAAACAATCTCATAACCGCATGCCCTTGGGCATCATATACTGTTAGCGGGATATCGCCTTCAGCCGTTGCTGACCCGGCGGCTACCCGCCCAACATCGAATGGCGATACCTGTCCATCAGTGGCCCCCATCACTTGATTGATCGCCGCTTCGAGATTGGCGGCAACCTCAGGCCTGAGGTCACCGAGATCATCTGCACCATCCATGCCGACGAGTGGTATATGGGAAGCAATATCGGTAACCTCAACATGGTTGGGATGCGCCGCCGGTGCAGCGGCATGACCCAAGAGAGGCACAACCTCTGCTGGTGAACCAACCTGAGGTGCACCTATCCCCTTCAATGCTCCATCTACGACATCGGCCAAGTCAGCCTTATCTCCTGCTATTACCTGCTGCTGGAGCGCATGGACGACAGCCGATTCTCCTGTACCGCTACCTACTACTTGTGTACCGGTATGGTCACGCAGATTGGTGGCAACCACTATTACTTGTTTATCAACGACGAGTATCTCGATCTGATCGCCAGGCTGCAGGCTACTATTGGTCGCTCGGTCGAGCGCATGCCTGACATCACCAACCGCTACCTCTGGATGCTGTACCACAAAAGCTGCTGCGATCTCAGAGCGGGTATCACCAGGGCGAACTATCATTGCTTCGCGGACGTCTACCTGAAGCACAGCATGCTCTGCAGCGTGCGCCTCGGCAGCTTCTGCTTGCGCATCCATACTCACAGGAAGATTACCGTGCTGCCCCTGTGCTGGCGACTTCTCTCCTGTTCCAGCTTGGGCTTCATTAACCGCATCGTAAACAGCATGAGCAACGACACCTCGCGTAACACCGAAGCCAGTACCTGGCCCCATTCCCCCTACTCCCCCTTCGTGGGTATTTCTATCTCCGCCACCACCCACCGGCGTCGGATCAAATGGTCCGAGCTGCGCCGTGGCAAGCGGATCCTGAGAAACCTCATGCGTCGCCACTGGCCTATCATCTGCTGGCTCAGCTGGATGTAGTGCAGCTATAGCAATACCAAATTCCCCCTCCACCTGTGCCAACGCTTCCCTAATCGCTCTATCCTCCATGTGGGCAACTACATCCTCCCTATCTGTATGCGACAAGCGGTCCAGCTGCGAGAGGTGCACCTGTCCCTCTGCCTGCAAACTAGCAAATTGATGCGCAAAGAATTGTGCTTGCTCAGGGCTCAAACCGAATTGCTGCTCCGCATTGAGCACTGCGATCTGCAGGCCGCTCAACTCTTCGACTAATTTCCCTCCAGCTAGAAGCCGAGCAGCTTCGGTATACGTCATACCAACTTGCTCGATGGCAGCACGAAGTGCACTATTATTCTCGGCAGCGAACAAAGCCAATTCCTGGATCGGCAGTCCTGCCGTGTCAGGATGCTCATGAACAAAATCAGCAACATGCCCCAGCTGTTCTTGCACTGCTCCCGGCAAGGCCAACACATTGATATGCAGCTGCTCCAACTGCTGGACTTGTTCTACGGTCAAACCGGTGAATGACGCGGTTGCTTCTTCACCCAAACCTACCCGACCGAGTAGATTTACTGCTGACTGTTCAGCCTGATGCAGCCGCGTTTCAAATAACTGCACTACTTGACTACCCAGATCAATGTCCTGATGAGCTATAGCACGCTGCATATTGCCCAACGCCATGCCCCCGGCAGCGCCCCACAAGTAGCATATTTCACTCTGTAGCTGACTTAGAGCTACTGCTTTCAACCCTAGTTTCCATGTCTCCCAGTCCTGGAGAGCCTCTGCTACCTTGAGCCCAATGGCTCTGCCGACTGTCTCGTTGCGTTTAGCTAATTGAAGTGCTATTGCCTTACGTCTATCTGCACTCAAATCCAATGCCCGCTCGTCATCCAACAATGTGATATCGCCTGCTCGCACTCCAGCTCTATGCGCCTGAGCAAACTCTTTCTGAAGCTGACCCACAAACATCATCGCTTTTGAGTTTGCGCGCAGGAGCGAACTCGCGATCATCCCAGCTGTACCAACATGGTTGGTACTCTCACGCAAAGCAGCTGTTGCCAACCCAGTACCGGTAAAAGCATCCATAAAACCCGTTACCGTAGAGAGCGTACCGCCAGCAACAATCATTAAATCACTAATGTCGCGTTGGTGCTTCATATAAAACGCTCCTGCGTCACGCGCTACCACTGCTCCTGACAAAGTACCGCCAAGCACTTCTTGTACGTGGCGGGGAGCGGTGTAACAATCCAATGCCTGACTCAGCACTCTCCCGAGCGTAATCGGGTCTCCGCCATGCTCTGCGTCCAAAAGATCAGCATGAACGCGTTCGACAAAAGCAAACACATTGGCAACTATTTGTTGCATGCCTCTATCAGAAAGCACGCCGCGTGCGATCGATGCACGATGTCCGCGGACATAACCATCGACGATGCGCTGAACCTCCAGATTGATACCAGCCATCCGTATTGCATGAGGATTGCCTTCAATCAGCTGCCGTTCAACTGCTGCTATCTGCAATGCCTTGGTACGCTCTGGTGACAACCTCACAGCGTGACCCTGCTCATCAGCTACACAGACTGTCGCTTGCGCATAACCGGGCAGGCTACGGACAAAATTAGCAAATTTGATAGGCGATAAAAGTGTCAAAACATAACGATCTCGCTTGAGATGCTCCCACATTGCTCTGAAAAATTGCCTCTCCACGACGACTTCTCTACCCGCCAAACGCGCCATAGCGGCTGCTTGCACTTCACCAGCATTCACTAGTGTCCCCTCATACATAGTCAGCTCTCTTCCTCGGGCGGCAGAGATCGCCTTGCCGAGCCGTAATGTACGCAGGGCATACTTGATAGCTTCGGGGCCTCGAACTGTTGTAACGATTTTTCCTGCCCGCATAGCTTTGATCGTATCTGGCAGCTCGGCGTCAACTACAGCCGCCATATTGCGTACAGCAGTTACTGCTTGCATCTGCAAGTTAGCGATGAACTCAGCCTTTTCAAGACCGACCAACCCTGCTAATCCCCTTTGCTGTTCCATTACTAAATCAGTAAACATCTCTTGAAAAAATTTGAGTTGCTTGGCCGTAAAACGTGCTACTTCATTCTTGGACGTCATCAAATGATCGACGATTTCCATCTGGTGCCGGTACGAGTAACGTCGGGCATCATAGCTATTATCTAAAGCGCGTCCTGCCCAATCTCCCTGATATTTAGCAATACGTCCATAATCCAAGACCGCTTCACCAAGCATTGCCCATTTATTATGCGGCGCTTCGATCTTGAGTGCGCTCAATCCAGCCATGCCGCATTCGCGCAAGACCGTCTGTACTAACTCCATAGCTATGCTATGAGTCGTCACTTCCCCTCGCTCGATTGCAATAGCAGTAGCGCGAGGTTGTGCTTCAGCTCTGGTAGCCGTAGCCCGCGCCGCACGCTCAAAGGTACGCGACCCAGCAAAATGATCAGCTATAGCACCTGTAAAAGTATGTACTCTTCCAACAACTGGATCCAAACGAGCACGTAGAGCATCCTTTGTCTCCGGCGCTAGTTCGATAGGCGAACGTAGCCACGGACGCAATACTTCACCCATATTGTGAGCTGCTCGAAGCACGGGCCCAACAATCTGTTGCGATGCTTGGGTTAGTGGATCAACTAATCCTGTGTCATGAGCAGCATCTTGTAAATCTCGCTCGTGCAACATATCTGCCCCTCTTTAGTACAACAAAAACGAGCTCAGATGTGATCCGGTTGACCGGACCAGCGTGGCTCGTTTTGATTTAGATTTCTTGTTTTAGACGCTCTTCTGCGCGAGTATCTTACTCGTGTTCACCGCCTTATAGTCTGCTCATTTCAATCACAGCTTTAGAGGTTAAGTATAAAGATTATAACCACCACTGTCAAGCATTATAATATAATAATTCTGACTTGCGGCTAGAGTATACTCCTTTTGGCATGGCTGCAATAGTACCAGCCTTATCGCTTAGCCTGCGCCTCTTGGGATGCTGTCTGTACCGTGCGTACGACATTGCCTCTGCATGTGCGGCATAGTGCGAACTGTCCCAGGTCATCAAGCTTTTCTTTGCGCTTGACAATATCGGCCAACTTCTCCTCCATAATATTACCCTGTGCCATATCCCCGTTATAATCCATACAACAAAACGTGACATCGCCATTTGCCAGGATCACAATCTGGTTGACAAAGAAATCACATGATCGCGGCATGATGGTTCGTGCTTCGCTGCACTGGAACCCGTCCGGCAGGAAAAGATTGCACCAGTTACCTAGTTCCGAACAGCACAGATACAGTTTGTCCCGCAGAGGGATGTAGCGATCAGTATAAAAGTCGTGAGCTGAATTGGTGATGCCTTTGAACTCGGGCTCAAAATATATACCAATTGCATTGAGGATATCATAGGTCTTTTCCCGATCAGGGTAATGGAGCGGAAAATCCATGAAGCCCTTGTTGAATGCACGGATCGGGTGCAATCCTGTACCCATGACATAAAGCATGATCGGCGGATGATCACCATCGGTAAAGGATTTGATCTTTTTCAAGTACTCCTGGTATGTCAGAGCGGGCGCATGCCGATGCTCGAAGCTTCGTTCTGAGGGAGTTTGGAAGCTGATGTAGAGCCGGTCAATCGGAGCGGTCCTCTGGGCTTGGCTGAGGAGGCTCCCGTTGGTCGTGACATAGAGTTTGAAGCCGTACTGCTTGACCAGTTCACACGCCCTCAGAAATTGCGGATGCAAGAGCGGCTCCCCCATAGCTGAAAACATCACATACTCTATATCCTCAACCTGTTGCAGCTCTTTGAGGATCTTCTCCAGATGGTCCAGACTCATTACCGACTTGTGCCTGGTCAACAACCGGTACGGACAAAAGTCGCAGTTGAAATTACATGCGGTCACGAGTTCGATATACACACGCTTCATAGAATACCTTTATTGCCGCCAAACTCCTCCTGAGGGAATGTAT
>JBAZGB010000050.1:0-17576 GCA_041653135.1 Eubacteriales bacterium
GATCTAGAGAAGTAGTAGGAGAGCGTGAACGTATTGCCAGGGATGCAGCAGCGGCAGTGCAATCAGCTGTCAGGGGCGGAGTGGTGCCCGGGGGTGGCGCCCTGGAAATATCACTGGCCAAAGAAATTGGCAAAATAAGCGGAAACTTTCGGGGTATGACAGCTTACGGGATAGCGTGTATAGTGGATGCCTTAAAGCGTCCCCTGGCCCAGATCGTTACCAACGCGGGTTTTAACTCCCTGGAAAAGGTTGGCGATGTTCTTTCCCTTCAGGAGGAAACGGGCAACGATGCCCTGGCTGTAGATTGTGACACCGGCCAGGTCTGCGATATGTATCAGTCCGGGATTGTCGATCCTCTTTTGGTTAAAACATATGCTTTTAAGGCTGCGGAAGAAGTCGCCGAAGCAATTTTAAGGATTGATACGATAATCAAAAAGAAGGAAGATAGGCCTGATTCCATTTAAAACAGGCAGGTTTTAAGTAAAAGGCAAAACACAACCGCGAAAACATTTAGCGAGGTGAAGCTTGTGGAAGAAACAGGAAGAAGGCAGGATAGAAATGGTCCGGGAAATACTTCCGGGCAGGATGGCCTTGCCTTGGAGCCGGAGGCGGAAGAAACAACTGCCTTTGAAGAAAGTGAGATTGAGGCGGCTAAAAAGAATCTAGCTGAGCAGACGGCACGCGCTGAAGACTATTTTCAACGTTTGGTAAGACTGCAGGCTGACTTTGAAAATTTTCGCCGCCGGACGGCCAGGGAAAAAGAAGATTTTTACAAATACGCTGCAGAACAGCTTATAGAATCATTATTGCCTATCTTAGACAACTTTGAACTTGCTTTGGCACACGGACGGGAAACACCCGGTAAACTTTTCGAAGGTGTTGAAATAATCTACCGGCAAATTGTTGATACTCTTGCGGCTCAAGGGTTGACGCCCATACCCTCGGTGGGTGAGATCTTCGATCCTTCAAAGCATGAAGCCGTGTTGCAGGAGCAAACCGGTAATCATCCGGATAATGTAATTTTGGAGGAACTCCGGAAGGGCTACTTATTCAAAGACAAGCTTTTAAGACCTTCGATGGTTAAAGTAGCCCGCTCAAAATGATCAGGATTATTAAAAAATTAAAAATTGCATTGGGTTTTGCAATTCAAACGATCGGGAAGGTGAAACATGAATTATGGCTAAAGTAATCGGTATTGACCTTGGCACTACTAACTCATGCGTGGCGGTTATGGAAGGTGGCGAGGCAGTCGTTATCCCCAATGCGGAAGGCAGCCGCACCACTCCTTCGGTTGTTGGCTTCTCCAAAACTGGTGAGCGTCTGGTCGGACAGGTGGCCAAACGTCAGGCTGTCAGCAACCACGAGCGCACAATAAGTTCCATCAAACGCCAAATGGGTTATGACTACAAGGTAGCAATTGATGAAAAGGATTACACACCTCAGGAAATTTCAGCAATGATTCTTCAAAAGATGAAGACTGACGCAGGCGCGTATCTGGGAGAAAAGGTTGAAAAAGCCGTCATTACTGTGCCTGCTTATTTTACTGACGCCCAGCGTCAGGCTACCAAAGACGCCGGAAGAATAGCCGGGCTGGAAGTTCTGAGGATAATTAATGAGCCGACGGCTGCAGCTCTTGCTTATGGCCTTGATAAAGAGGAGGATCAGACTATTCTGGTCTTTGATCTTGGGGGAGGCACCTTTGATGTTTCCATACTTGATTTGGGCGAAGGTGTTTTTGAGGTTAGAGCGACCAACGGGAATAATCGCCTGGGAGGGGACGATTTTGACGAGCGGATTATGGATTGGTTGGTCGCTGAATTTAAAAAGGAAAACGGCATTGACCTTGGTAAAGACAAGATGGCTTTGCAAAGGCTGAAAGAGGCCGCTGAAAAAGCCAAAGTGGAGCTCAGCACTCTCACAGTAACGAGTATCAGCCTGCCCTTTATTACAGCGGATGCAAACGGTCCAAGGCACCTTGAAATAAATTTGACCAGGGCTAGATTTGAAGAAATGACGGCGGATTTAATTGAAAAAACGATGGGGCCTACGCGGCAGGCGCTCAGTGACGCAGGATTAAAACCAGAAGATATACATAGAATCTTACTGGTGGGCGGAGCAACCCGAATGCCTGCGGTTCAGGAAAATATTCGCAGATTTTTAGGCAAGGAGCCACATAAAGGTATAAACCCGGATGAATGTGTAGCCATAGGAGCAGCTATTCAAGCCGGCGTATTGGCAGGTGAAGTAAAAGACGTCCTGCTTTTAGACGTTACCCCGTTATCATTGGGAATCGAAACCCTGGGAGGAGTATTTACAAGATTGATTGAGCGGAATACAACTATCCCGACTTCCAAAAGCCAAATATTTTCAACTGCGGCCGACGGACAGACGACAGTTGAGATACATATTTTACAGGGAGAAAGACAGATGGCTACGGACAATAAGACACTTGGCCGTTTTCAGTTAACCGGCATTCCCCCCGCTCCCCGTGGAATACCCCAGATAGAAGTCAAATTCGATATTGATGTAAACGGCATTGTCCATGTTTCGGCAAAGGATATGGGTACCGGAAGGGCTCAGAGTATAACTGTTACGGGTGGGACATCCCTTGCCAAGGATGAAATTGAGAAAATGGTCAAGGACAGCGAACAGTATGCTGAAGCAGACAGGAAACGTAAAGAGGAGGTTGAACTGCGCAACCAGGCCGACAGTCTGATTTACCAGGCTGAAAAGACGATTAAGGATTTAGGCGACAAAGCTGACAAGTCACTGGCAGAACAGGTTGAAAAATCGGCGGCGGACTTAAAGGAAGCCTTGACAAACGGCGATTTGGAAACAATCAAAAAGCGGATAGAGGAGTTGACCAAACCCTTATATGATCTTTCCGCTGCGATGTACCAGCAGAGTGCGCAGCAGGCTGAAGGGGCACAAGGAAATCAGCCAGGGGATGAGAAGGTTGTTGATGCCGATTACGAAGTCAAAGATGAGGATAAACAATCTTAAAGGATAAGGGATAGTGTAGCAAACCATGTCAAAACGTGATTATTATGATGTTTTGGGAGTATCCCGGAACGCGTCTGCAGAAGAGATAAAAAAAGCTTACCGCAAGCTTGCGCGTCAGTACCATCCGGATGCGAACCCCAGCGATAAAAACTCAGAGGCGAAATTTAAAGAAGTAGCGGAAGCATATGAAGTCCTCAGCGATGCGGAAAAAAGGTCAAATTACGACCAGTTCGGTCATGACGCTGCAAATGCCCGCGGATTTGACTTTGGAGGCGGTTTTGGCGGATTTGGGGCGGACATGGGCGGTCTGGGAGATATTTTTGAAATGTTTTTCGGCGGATCGGGGAGAACGCGCAGCGGTCCCCAAAAGGGGGCAGATCTTCGCACTGATATAGATATTTCTTTCAAGGATTCCGCTTTTGGTCTTGAAAAGGATGTTAAAGTACCCCGCATTGAAACCTGCGACAGCTGCAAGGGCTCCGGAGCCGCACCAGGTACAAGCGTGAAGAATTGTCCAGCCTGCGGGGGGAGCGGGCAGACTCAGACCTCACAAAATACACCCTTCGGCAGAATAGTTCAATCGCATACCTGCAGTCGTTGCCGGGGTACCGGCCGTTATATTGAAAAACCTTGTTCAGATTGTAAGGGAGCGGGAAGAATCAGGCGTTCCCGGAATATCCATGTTAAAATTCCGGCGGGTGTAGATACGGGAACACGTTTGCGTGTTAACGGGGAAGGTGAGGCGGGTTTGCGCGGCGGTCCTCCCGGCGACCTTTACGTTTACATCAATGTTCTGCCGCACGAGTTATTTAATAGGGAAGGAAATGATCTAATCTGCGAAATATCTATCTCTTTTATCCAGGCTGCTTTAGGAGATGAGATAGACGTTCCGACCCTGTACGGAACAATAAAGTTCAAGATTCCTGAAGGTACACAGCCGGGTACAGAGTTCCGTCTTCGCGGCAAAGGCATTCCTGATTTAAACGGCTTCGGAAAAGGTGACCAGTATATCAAGGTTAAGGTAGTTATTCCAGCCAGGCTCGATGAGCGGCAAAAACAGTTGTTAAGCGAGTTTGCACAGATTTCCGGCGAAAGTACTGTGAGCGCGGCTGAAAACAAAGGTTTTTTTGACAAGGTCAAGGATGTTTTTATGGGGTAGCGGGAGCGTCCAGGTTTTTCGTATCCGCTGAGCAATTAATTTGCGGCAGGGTGGATATAACCGGCAGTGATATAAATTATATTACAAATGTTCTGCGCTTGAAAAAAGGCAGTTATGTTTCAGTTTATGATGGGCGGGGGAAGGCCTATCTGGCAAGGATAGACAGGATTGATAAAGATAAGATAACGTGTGCCGTTATTGAAGAGCTTTCTGTTGCCCCGGAACCTTTGATAAGGATTACCCTGGTTCAGGGATTGCCAAAAGGCGATAAAATGGAGACCATTATTCAGAAATGTACCGAGTTGGGTGTTTCTGAGATTATTTCACTGGATTGTGAACGTTCAATTGTAAAAATCATTCAAGAAAAGGCGGCCAGTAAGAGCAGACGATGGCAAAGAGTAGCTTTGGAAGCGTTCCAGGCAGTGCCGCCGCTCTGTTGTTCCTAAAATCAGTGAACCGATGAGATTGAGAGAGGTTTTAAAAAACCTGCCTGAAGATGCCTTAAGCATTTTGTTTTGGGAAGAAGAAGATAAATGCTCTTTAAAAGACTGTCTTAGAGAGTCAAACCCGGCAGGCATTTTTCTTTTTATAGGGCCTGAAGGAGGTTTTACCGCTGACGAGGTTGAAATGGCGAAGGAATTTGGCGTTGTACCTGTGTCTCTTGGACCAAGGATCATGCGCACGGAAACAGCCGGACCTGCTGTGACGGCAATTATCCAATATGAACTGGGGGACCTTGGAGATGCCCGGGATTAACAAGACATTTGCTGTTGCGACCTTGGGCTGCAAGGTAAACCAATATGAATCGTCCGTCATGACTGGTATGTTTGAAAACAGAGGTTACCAGGCGGTTGAATTTGGCCAACAGGCAGATATTTATCTAATCAATACGTGTACGGTTACTCACTTAAGCGACCGCAAGTCACGTCAACTAATCAGGCGTGCGGTGAAGACCAATCCAAACGCTCTTATAATAGTTACCGGTTGCTATGCCCAAACGTCTCCTAATGATATTATGGCTATAGAAGGTGTTAATCTGGTTGTCGGCACTGTTGACAGGGATAAGATCGTGGATTTCGCGGAAAAGGTGCAAGGAAGCGCGGTTGTACTAAATTGCGTCAGGAAACTTGATCAGGGCATTAAATTTGAAGAACTGCCGGCCCAGGTTGTTACCAGCCGCGAAAGGGCTTTTCTGAAAATAGAGGAAGGCTGCAGCAATTACTGTTCGTACTGTATTATTCCTTTCGCCCGTGGGCCGCAAAGGAGCCGTTCTTTAAAGGATTCCCTCAATCAGGCAAAAAATCTTGTCGAAGAAGGATTTAAAGAAATAGTCCTTACAGGTGTACACCTTGGTTCATATGGCAGGGATCTCGGCGGCGAGGCAAACCTTAACTCTTTGATAAGTTCAATCATAAAAATACCAGGCCTATCCAGGTTAAGAATAAGTTCCCTTGAGCCAATGGATATTACTCCTGATCTAATTGATACGATTGCTTCTCAAAAAGGAATCTGCCACCACCTGCATATTCCGCTTCAGAGCGGTGATGATCAGGTTTTGGAAAACATGCGCCGTAATTATAGTATAAATGATTACAGACGGGTGATTAAGCAAATCAGGGAGAGGATCCCCGGAATTGCCCTGACAACGGACGTAATGGTAGGTTTTCCCGGCGAGACTGATCAGCAGTTTTGCAACACGTGTGATGTAATAAGGGAAATTTCTTTTTCAAGGCTCCATGTATTCAAATACTCCCGGCGCAGAGGCACACCGGCGGCTGTATTTGATCATCAAATACAGCCGCCGGTAAAAGAGGAAAGAAGCAACGTACTTCTAGCGATCAGCCGTGAACTGGCGAGGGACTATGCCAGCCTGCATCTGGGAACTGTACAGGAAGTGCTGGTTGAGGGTTCATACAGCAAAAAAACAGGTTTCGATGAAGGGCTTACTGATAATTACCAGCGCGTATTGTTTCCTGCTGTTTTTAATAAGCGGGGAGAGATTGTCAATATAAAAATAGAAAGCTTGCAAGGTGAGAATTTAAGCGGTACAATAATTTAATTGCAGGCAGGATTTATTATATATTTGTTGAATAAAAGAGAAGGAAGGATATTACTTCTTGTATGAGCGCGCTGTGTGGAGGAAGGGGGGATTTTTAATAGAAGATTGCGTTTTCTGTAAAATTATAAAAAAAGAAATTCCTGCCGAAATCGTATATGAAGATGATTTTGCGATTGCTTTTAAAGATATAAACCCTGTGGCAAGGATACATTATCTAATTATGCCAAAAAAGCACATTCCTACTGTTTTGGATATACAGGATGGAGAAGAAAAAATCATCGGTCATATACAAACTGTGGCAGCGAAAATAGCCAGGTCAGTTTTGGACGGAAAAGGTTTCCGGATGGTTGTTAATTGTCTTGAAGATGCCGGACAAAAAGTTTTTCACATCCATTATCATTTTCTCGCCGGCCCATATCTGAAAAGAGATCCAGTTTGATTTGGCAAAGGCGAACAGGTGCTAAATTTTAGAAGGAAAGGTTAGGTATATGTGATATTTACGAGTTGTGGCGGGGGGAGGGGAAAGGTTTTTGGCAGAGGTACGAGTTGGCAAAAATGAAACGCTGGATAGCGCCCTCCGTCGTTTTAAAAGGACATGCCAGAAGGCTGGGGTATTGGCTGAGGCTAGGAGGCATGAACATTACGAGAAGCCCAGTGTACGACGAAAGAAGAAATCACTTGCTGCGAGAAGGCGTAAATTTCATTAGATAGGAAAACCTATACCTGGTCGAAAAAGACCAGGTATATTTATAAGTGTGTTGAACTAAGACAACTAAAATGATGACATATTTTTATTAAGATAGAGCATTCCATATATTTATTGACGAAATTTATCTAATCAGCCATTTATTAGCTTCTCCTTGATTTTTTATTACCTCATCAAAAGCAGTCTAAGATAGATATGTGCTTATTATTTAAAATAAATATGTTCTTTAACGGGTAAGTTTTAAAGAACAGTATTGTGCTATCGGGAAGAGAAATTTGGGGTTTGACATAATCTTTAAACACAGGATATAATCTTTAAAAAAAGGAGAGTATGAACCATGGCTTTTGAAATTTACAAACCACGCGGCGAGAAAGCTGAAAAAGCACCAATAGTATCTTTTTCGAAAAGCTCAATTGTTTTGAATAAGATTGCGAGAGAGAAACTGGGCGCTCAATACGTTGAATTAGCTTATGATCAAGATCTAAAAGCAGTGCGTATCCGTGCTGTAGAAGAGGACGGTATACAAATTAAAAAAACGAAAGTATTTGGCAAGGGTTTTTTTAAACACTTTGGTATTAATTTAAAGGGTAGGCATGAATCAATTTATGACGAAAAGGAAAAAAGCTTATTCGTAAAGATTTGAAGAATATAAGAATTTGAGGTGACTTAACAAGAATCCCTTTAAAGCATGGTTATTACCAAAGGTTCACAGCAATCCCGTTGTGTATAATTGTTATGAGTTTAATGTTTACACTTTTTTAAGGATATCGTGATTGATGAACAATTAAAGGTGAGATAATTATTGAGCGTCAAGATCCTCGGTATTGAGACATCCTGTGACGATACTTGCGCCGCTTTAGTCATAGACGGGACCAAGATATTGTCGAATGTTGTTTTTTCGCAGGAAAAAATGCATAAAATATTTGGAGGGGTTGTCCCGGAGGTAGCTTCCCGTAAACATCTGGAATTAATTAATGAGGTAATTTTAAAAGCGCTTGACGAAGCTGGTCTCAGTTTTAATTCTCTTGATGCCGTTGGTGTTACCTATGGTCCCGGCCTTGCCGGGGCCTTGCTGGTTGGGGTGGCGGCAGCTAAAGCTTTAGCTTTTGCTCTTGATCTGCCTTTGTTAGCCGTTAATCATATTGAAGGTCATATTTATGCAAATTATCTTGGTAAGGACGATTTTGCTTTTCCGGCAATCGGCCTGGTGGTAAGCGGGGGTCACACTGATCTTGTCTTAATTAAAAGTCACAACAGTTATAAATTAGTCGGAAGAACCCGGGATGACGCCGCAGGAGAAGTGTTTGACAAGGTAGCCCGTACTATTGGCCTGGGTTATCCCGGCGGGCCGTTGATTGATCGCCTTTCCTCCGGTGGAAACGAGGATACGGTTAATTTTCCAAGAGCCCGGCTGGAAGAAGGATCTCTCGATTTTAGCTTTAGTGGACTTAAAACAGCGGTAGCAAATTTTTATTTGAAAGAGAGTCAACGCGGTGAAAAGATTAACCTTGCTAATTTAACCGCTTCGTTCCAAAAAGCTGTAGTTGATGCGCTGGTTGAGAAAACTGTTCAGAGCGCACAGATATACGGAGCAAAAACCATTCTTTTAGCAGGCGGGGTTGCCTCAAACAGAAGACTTCGTCTGTTTTTAAAACACAAGGCCATTGAAAAAGGATTGGCAGTTTTTTACCCAAGTCCGGTTTTGTGTACAGATAACGCTGCAATGGTCGGCTGTTGCGCCTATTATAAGTACCTGCGCTCAGATTTTGCCCCTTACAGTTTAAATGCAGTTCCTGATTTAAAACTGGGGGAAAATAAATACTGAAAGAAAGGCCTTATTTTGTCGAAGAACGAGGATCTCCTTGCAGTTCGTGCTTTTATAAGCCTCGGTTCAAATTTGGGCGATAAAAAGGCAAACCTGGGAAGAGCTGTTGAGTTGCTGAGGAAAGTGGAAGGACTGGCTATCAAGGGTGTTTCCTCTTTTTACAGGACTGCGCCTGTTGGTCCTGTTCAGCAGGACTGGTTTGTCAATAACGTTCTTGAAGTAATGGTTAAGCTGACTCCAAGGGAGTTGTTAGATGTCCTTCTGGCTATTGAAAGAAAAATGGGCAGAGTACGCGATAACCGGTGGGGTCCTAGGTTAATTGATCTTGATTTGCTGCTTTATGGTGATATTTTTATAAATGAACACGATCTTATAGTTCCGCACCCGCGTATGAGCGAAAGAGCTTTTGTGATCATTCCGCTGGCTGAACTGGACCCGGACTTATATATACCCGGTCAGAAGAATGTTTCCGCTCTTGCAGCAGAGCTTGCCTTTCAGGATGTGCAAAAAATATCATGAGATCGACAAGATATACTTGTTTTTGAATTAATGATCAGTTACAATGATTTTGGGATAAACTAAGGATGGTATTTCTGTTGGAAACCATACCTGTTGAAAACGGCCGGTAAAAAAGACAACCAAATCCGCTTGGAGCCTGGGTGGACCGAGACGGGGTGGTGAAAAACCTTGCGACATCCTGTCCGGAAGGTTTTTTTATTTAAGGCCGCAGTAAAAGTGAAGCGAGTATATGAAAAAAAACAAAGTCCTAAATGACCAAGTTGTTAAAAAACCTTCACTTGTTATAGTGGGCGCCGGCAAAGTAGGCAGCGCGTTATCCATACTGCTGCATAGAAAAGGATATCCTGTCGCCGGTGTGGCCAGTAAAAGCATATCTTCAGCCCGCCGGGTTGCCGATGAAATCGGCTGCCCTGCCACAGACAGGCCGGAGGAAGTTACTCTACTTGGCGAAGTTGTTTTTATTACTACACCGGACCGGGAGATTGCCAGGGTTGCGGAAACAATTGCATCAAGGAAGGGGTTTTATCCCGGCCAGATTGTTGCGCATGCCAGCGGGGCCCATACAGCCTTTGAATTACACGGTGCTCCGGAAACGGGTTCAAGAATTATTTCGATTCATCCCCTGCAGTCATTTGCTGATATTCAGGGAGCAATCGAGAACCTTCCCGGTTCATACTTTGCCCTGGAGGGAGATGAATCGGCCATGAATGTCGCGAGGCAGATAGTAGACGACCTTGATGGAAAATATTTTACTATCCGTGCCGAAGACAAGCCTTTATATCATGCTGCGGCATGTATAGCTTCAAATTACCTTGTTTCGTTGATGTACTACGCGACCGGCCTGTACCGCAATTTCGGCCTGTCGAGAGAAGAAGCGTTTGAAGCTTTATTGCCGCTTGTACAGGGCACAATAAACAACGTCAGAAGAATTGGTCCCGTTCAGGCCCTCACCGGCCCGATATCCAGGGGGGACGGAACAACCATTTCGGATCACATACCTGTGCTTAAACAGGTAGGCAAGGAAGAAAGCGATCTTTATAGAGCGCTGGGTTTGTACACAGTTTCAATTGCCCTTGAAAAGGGGAGTATAAACCGTGATCAGGCTGTGCAGCTTAGAAAAATATTTTCTTAAACGATCTTATTAGGAGGCGGAGTCTCGTGGCTGACGGACGTGTAACGACAACTTTTTTCCGGGAAGCTAAAAAGGACGGACGCATGATCACCATGTTGACGGCCTATGATTGTCAGATGGCGGCGCTGATTGAAACAGCGGGTATTGACGCGATTCTGGTGGGGGACTCTTTGGGTAATGTTGTGCTGGGTTATAGTTCAACCATCCCGGTCACGATGGACGATATGATTCACCATATCAGGGCGGTTACACGCGGCGTGTCAAGAGCGATGGTTGTCGGGGACATGCCTTTTTTATCCTACCACCTGTCAATGGAAGAAAGCCTGAAAAACGCCGGACGCATTTTACAGGAAGGCGGAGCGCAGGCAGTTAAACTGGAAGGCGGGCGGGAAGTAACCGATGTAGTTCGCAAGATAGTGGCCGCGGGTATCCCGGTAATGGGCCATATAGGTTTGACCCCTCAATCCGTCAACCAAATCGGAGGTTACAAGGTGCAGGGGAAGGAAGAAGCTGCAGCCAGAAAACTGATTGCCGATGCCGAGGCGCTTGAAGAAGCGGGCGTTTTTGCCATCGTTTTGGAACTGGTGCCTTTGCAGTTGGCCAGGATGATTACCGGACAGATTAATGTTCCCACAATCGGTATTGGAGCAGGTCCTTATTGCAGCGGTCAGATACTCGTCACACACGACCTTTTAGGGATGTATGGCGGTAATAAACCAAAATTCGTTAAATACTACGCGAACTTGAACCAGGATATAATCAAGGCTTTGCAGTCCTATGGCGAAGAAGTCCGTGACGGTTCTTTTCCGGCGCCCGAACATTGCTTTAATATGCCGGAAGACGTACTTTCCAAATTATAAGCAGAGGAAGAGAGTATGTTAATTTATCAGACAGTTGAAGAGATCAGGCAAATGGTGAAAAGGGTCCGCAGTCAGGGGCTGACGGTAGGTTTTGTCCCAACCATGGGCTATTTCCACGAAGGACATCTTGTGCTGATGCGTGAGGCTAAGAAGTCATGTGATTTTGTGATCGTGAGTATTTTTGTTAATCCCTTGCAATTTGGCCCCCAGGAGGATTTTGCCCGGTACCCGCGGGATCTGGAGCGGGATTTGGACCTTGCCCAAAAAGCTCAGGTTGACGCAGTGTTTTCTCCAACAGCTGAAGAAATGTATCCTGCCGGTTTTTCTACAGCAGTTGAAGTTGAAGGGGTAACGGAAAGTCTGTGCGGCCGTTCCCGCCCGGGTCATTTTAAGGGTGTAGCTACAGTAGTTGCCAAGCTTTTTAATATTGTTTCCCCGGATAAAGCTTTTTTTGGGCAAAAAGATGCCCAGCAGGTCCTTGTGATTAAGAGAATGGTCAGGGATCTGCAAATGCCCTTGGAGGTAGTGGTTGTTCCGACGGTTCGTGAAGATGACGGACTGGCCATGAGTTCAAGAAACATTTTTCTTAATCCCTCTGAAAGAAAAGCTGCTTTATGCTTAAAGGAAAGCTTGGATACAGCAGGGCAGATAGTTGCAGGCGGGGAACTCGACGTATCGGAAGTTTTAAGTGCGGTTCGGAAAATTATAGTAGATGAACCGCTGGCTGTGATAGATTATGTGGAAATACTTTCTCTTCCGGATCTAAAACCGGTTGCCAATATTTCAGGGCCGGTCTTACTGGCGATGGCAGTGCGTTTTGGCAGAAACAGGTTAATAGATAATATAGTTTTATGTCCAGGGGGTGTAAGCTATGTTTTTAACGATGTTAAAATCTAAGATCCATCGGGCGACGGTAACACAGGCCAATTTGAATTACAAGGGCAGCATTACTATTGACCAGGACCTGCTGGAAGCTGCCAAAATCTTGCCCCATGAAAAAGTTCAGGTAGTAAATAATAATAACGGGGCGCGCTTTGAGACTTATGTGATTCGAGGAGAGCGGGGGTCAGGTATAATTTGTTTAAATGGCGCCGCCGCTCGTTTGGCTCAACTGGGTGATACTGTAATAGTAATTTCTTATGCTATGATGACCCGGGAAGAGGCGCTGGTTCACCAGCCAATTATAGTTTTGGCGGATGAGTCAAATAAGATTGAAGAGATCGTGCTTGGTGAGGTAAACTAATAACTGGGGAATTTTAAATCTTGAAAGGGGGATATCTTATGTGTATCCCTAATAAATTTGCTATATAGCAGAACTAAGGTGACAATATTTGGCCCAGGAAAAAACAGAGTTATTAAAGGAGATTGAAGAGCTTAGAAAGAAGCGGCGGGCAGTAATCTTAAGCCATTACTATCAACGTCCTGAAATTCAGGATATAGCTGATTTTGTTGGGGATTCCCTGGAGCTTTCACGCAAAGCGGCAAAAACCGATGCGGAAGTAATTGTTTTCTGCGGCGTACATTTTATGGCTGAAAGCGCGTCTATCCTGTCTCCTGATAAAATTGTCCTTCTTCCCGCAGAGGAGGCGGGATGTCCGATGGCGGACATGATTACTTCAATAGACCTTGAGCGGTGGAAAGAGAAGTTCCCGCAGGCAATCGTAGTTTGCTATGTCAATACTTCAGCGGAGGTTAAAGCACAAAGTGATATAGCTTGCACCAGCGCCAATGCTGTTCAGGTCGTCAATTCGATACCGCCTGATCAGCAAATCCTCTTTGTCCCGGACAAAAACCTCGGGCAGTATATAGCTTCCCGGACGAGGCGCGAATTAATAATGTGGGACGGTTTTTGCAACACCCATGATAAGTTGACCAAAGAGGACGTTTTGTCCGCAAAGTCTGAGCACCCTGAAGCTCTTCTTGTTGTGCACCCTGAGTGCAGGCCCGAGGTGATCAGTCTGGCTGATAAAGTTGCCAGTACTTCCGGAATGCTGCACTTTATTCGCGAAAGCAGCGCCGGGCAGTTTATCATCGGTACAGAAATAGGTCTTCTGCACCAGTGCAGCAAACAATGTCCGGATAAAGAGTGCTTTCCGGCCCTAAAAAAGATGGTTTGCCCGAATATGAAATTAACCACGCTGGAAAAAGTTAGAAATTCACTGATCAACCTTGAACCGAGAATTGAAGTTGAAACTGAAGTTAGAAAACTGGCCCTTAAATCCCTGGAGAGAATGCTGACAATCGTTTAGGAGGTACCTCTTTTTTGTGGACAGGAATTATCTGGTTAACTTTGATACCCGGCAATTACCGCAGGAGGAATGGGAATATGTAATTATCGGCAGCGGTATTGCCGGGCTTTATAGTGCATATATAGCAAGCAGGTATGGGGGTAAGGCCGTCGTTCTTACCAAACACACAGTCCTTGACAGCAACACCGACAAGGCGCAGGGCGGTATTGCGGCGGCTCTTGACGCTGCAGATTCCCCTGATCTTCATCTGGAAGACACTTTAGTTGCCGGCGCCGGCTTATGCGATTATGAAGCGGTAAACATTTTAGTCAATGAAGGACCAAAAAGGGTTGCGGAACTGATTAATTTAGGAGCGCGTTTTGATCGGGACAACGGCAAGCTTCTTCTAGGCAAGGAAGGCGCGCACAGCCGCAGCCGGATTTTGCATGCGGCGGGTGATGCTACCGGGGCAGAAATTCAAAGAGTTCTGACCAGGCAGGCCTTAGATAACCCGCTAATTGATGTCCGGGAAAGCCATTTTGTAGTCGATTTACTGATTAGGGAAAATGTTTGTTACGGTGTTTTAGCCTATGACAGCCAATCAGAGCAGTTAAAAGTGTTCTGGAGCAAAGCGGTTATTTTGGCCAGCGGCGGTGTTGGACAGCTATATAAGCATAATACCAACCCGGAAGTTGCTACAGGTGACGGTATTGCTATTGCTTACAGGGCTGGGGTGGAGGTAATGGATATGGAATTTATCCAATTTCATCCCACCGTATTAAACCTGCCTGAAGCGCCCCGTTTTTTAATTTCTGAGGCAGCGCGGGGCGAGGGCGCCTATCTTTTAAATTGCCGCGGAGACCGTTTCATGACGCGTTATCACCAAATGGCTGAACTGGCCCCGCGGGATATAGTCGTCCGGGCAATCCTGCAGGAAATGAAGGAAACAGAGTCAAGTGAGGTTTACCTGGAGTTATCACGGCTGGGTGATGAAAAGATAGACCGCCGTTTTCCAAACATAAGCAGCACCTGCAGTTCTTACGGTCTGGATATTAAAAAGGATCCCATACCGGTTGCGCCTGCTGCGCATTACATGATGGGCGGGGTAAAAACCAATTTATACGGAGAAACAAGCATTAGCGGTTTATATGCCTGCGGCGAAGTAGCCTGTCAGGGTGTACATGGCGCCAACCGTCTGGCGAGCAACTCACTTTTAGATGGAATTGTTTTCGGGCAACGAATTATAGAACACAAGCTGAGCATTTCTGATTCTTGTAAACCTGTTCCCCTTGCCCAAAAATTTTTTTATAACGAGGTAGCAGATAATCAAAAAAGTAATTATGAGCATTTAAGGCGCTCCATTCAATCAGCCATGGAAATGTTCGTCGGGCCTGTCAGGACCGGTGACGGACTTCTCAAAGCACTCGAAGTTTTTGAAAACATGGAAGACGTTGGGAAAAACCCATCGGTAAAGTGGGATGAAATGGAAGTCTGTAATATGCTTCAGGTTGCTCAGTTGATAACTGAAGCTGCCCTTATGCGCACAGAAAGCAGAGGGGGGCATTTCAGGCAGGACTTTCCTTTTTCCCTGAAGAGATGGCGCAAACATATTATTCTTAAACGCGGTTAATGAAGTGAATATTTTTACTTAAGAGGAGTTTTGGGAATGTCTTTTGATCCATTTGTCTTAAGTAAAACAATTAAAAGAGCGTTGGAAGAGGATATCGGTAACGGAGATATTACCACAGACAGTATAGTTGGGGTTGAAGAAGAGGTCTCGGCGCTGATTCATGCGGGTGAACCGGGAATTATTGCCGGATTGCCGGTAGCCGGGGCGGTTTTTAACATGCTTGACCCGGATATTGTTTTTTCCTGTCACTTTTCTGACGGACAGCGGGTGGAACAGGGACAGTTACTGGCAAGTGTCCGCGGGAGCGGGCGGTCTATCTTGAAAGGCGAGCGGGTTGCCCTGAATTTTATACAGCGCCTTTCAGGAATCGCTACACAGACATCCAGGCTGGTAAACCTTGTTAATCAATATAAGGCTAAAATAGTTGATACGCGAAAAACCACTCCCGGGCTGAGGATTTTAGAAAAATACGCTGTTCGTGCAGGTGGTGGTTCCAACCACCGTTTTGGTTTATATGATGCGGTTTTAATCAAAGATAATCACTTGAAAGTCGCCGGCAGTATCAGCCGTGCTGTAGAACTTGTGAAAGCATCCGCTCCTTTTACTATGAAAATAGAAGTTGAGGTTGAAGATCTCGCCGGGGTTGCTGAAGCCCTTTCAGCAGGGGTGGATATTATTATGCTGGATAATATGTCTGTTTCCGAAATGAGTCAGGCTGTTGAACTTGCAGCCGGGAAAGTTTTGCTGGAAGCTTCCGGAGGCATTACTGAACAAACTGTCGTATCTGTTGCGCAGACAGGTGTTGACCTTATTTCTGTTGGTTATCTTACGCATTCCGCACGCTCCCTGGACATCGGGCTGGAATTAATCTGAGCCTAATCCGAACCGTTCAAAGAATTTTAAAAAGAAAATATTAAGAAATATTAGGAAGGTATTTAATAATAGTAATGGCTGATCCGGCAGGGCAAGAAAAAAGGTGGCTTGTACTGGCTGCTGTCCTGGCGGGGACTGTGATGGGGCCGCTGGATGCCAGCATAGTTTATATTGCGCTTCCCGTAATAGGGGAAGATTTTCATGCCCTCCCTACCGCTGTCGGATGGGTTTCGATGTCATACCTGCTTATAATGGGGAGTTTTCTACTTTCTTTTGGCAGACTGGGGGATATTTTTGGATTTAAACGAATCTATCTGGCCGGTCTGATTGTTTTTGTTATGACCTCAGCTTTATGCGGTCTGGCGCCCAACCTGATTACTCTGGTTGTTCTGCGTGCTTTTCAGGCGGTAGGCGCCGGTTTGAGTATGTCTTTGGTGCCGTCAATAATCACCGTAGTTTTTCCTCAACAAGAGCGCGGCCGTGCGTTGGGAATAAACGCAATGGCAGTGGCGTTCGGCCTGGCTGTTGGGCCTGTTTTAGGCGGTTTATTAGTTGATTCAGTCGGTTGGCGGACGATATTTTTTGTAAATATCCCGTTGGGAATTATCGCCTGTCTCTGGAGCTATAATCTAATCCCCGAGAACGAAGAAAAAGCAAGGGCGCACTTTGACTGGAAGGGGTCTGTACTGGCTTTTGGGGCTCTCTCAGCTCTGTTATTATTTGCCAGTGAGGGAGAATCCTATCACTGGTCGGCAGTAATATTTGTTATCGGAGCGACCGCTGTTCTGCTTTTTATGCTGTTCATCCGGCTTGAGTCAAGCATACCCGAGCCGATGCTTGATTTGAGTTTATTCAGAAACAGGATCTTTTCCGCAGGGAACGGAGCGGCCCTGCTTAATTTCATGACCCAGTATATTATTGTTTTTCTTTGCCCCTTTTTTTTACAAAAAGCTTTGGGTTATTCCGCTTCCCGTTCAGGCCTTACCATGGTAGCCTTTCCATTAACAGTCCTGGTTATTGCGCCTATCTCCGGCGCTCTTTCAGACAGATTCGGACAGCGCTGGCTCTCCTTTTTCGGTTCCCTGTTATGTACTTTATCAGCCGGATCGATGTTTACGCTTAGCCAGTATTCCACACCTCTCGATGTATCCTTGCGACTGGCTGTCTTTGGTCTCGGAACAGGCTTATTCCAGTCGCCCATTACTAGCGCTGTGATGGGTTCCGTGCCTAAAAACAGACTTGGTATAGCCGGCGGAGTTTTTTCAACTACCCGCAATATCGGTATGGTTTTCGGGATTGCTCTCGGCGGCGCTGTGCTGAATGCGCGTCAGGCTTTCTATCTGGTGAGGGATTTTGATATGGCATTTCTGTATGGCATAAAGGACGCTTTCTTTGCGGCGTTGCTTGTTTCGGCTCTGGCAACGGTAATTAGTGTTTTCTGTTACCAAAAAAGCCGGCAAAAGGCTTAACCCAACTTTCCCCTCCAAAGCCCCAAACTCCCCTTACAGCCTCGATCCGTCAAAATAATTAGGTACTACATTCTGCGGTGCAAAACCGTCTGTTTGTTTTTCAGAGGGTCCTT